>NZ_JAUBUB010000075.1:21915-32356 GCF_036705265.1 Microcoleus sp. B4-C2 | reverse complement strand
TCAGGGCGGGCGAGACGCCCACCCCACAAGAATTAGATTGTTTTTTGACATTCTATTTAAATGCACAACAGCTTAATCTAAAATCTAAAATCTAAAATCTAAAATCGGATGAATCCTAATCCATTTGCCCAAGAACGCTTACTATTTGCCCCAGCAACCCCCGATGCTGATGCTATCCCGACTATTTTTGCTTTTCCCAACGAGTACACGGTGGGTATTACCAGTCTCGGCTATCAGATAGTGTGGGCCACTTTGGCTGTGCGATCGGATATTGAAGTCAGTCGTTTATTTACTGATATCAGCGAACAACTTCCCCGAAATCCAGAATTACTGGGATTTTCGCTTTCTTGGGAACTAGACTATGTAAATATTCTAAATTTATTGGAATCTCTAGAAATTCCGATTTGGGCGTCACGACGAACTGATAATCATCCGATCGTCTTCGGGGGTGGCCCGGTTTTTACTGCGAATCCAGAACCTTTTGCCGATTTTTTTGATGTGATTTTGCTGGGAGATGGCGAACATCTCATTGACAATTTTATTGATGCTTATAAAGAAGTCCGTAGCGCCGACAGACAAACTAAATTGCGGCATTTAGCCCAAGTTCCGGGAGTTTACGTCCCCAGTTTGTACGAAGTAACTTATCTGGATGCGGCTGAGGGGATTAAATCGATTCATCCTGTCGATTCGGGAATTCCCAGTATGGTTGAAAAACAGACGTACCGCGGCAATACTTTATCTGCTTCCACTGTGGTGACAGAAAAAGCTGCTTGGGAAAATATTTACATGGTGGAAGTGGTTCGTAGTTGTCCAGAAATGTGCCGTTTTTGTTTGGCAAGTTATCTGACTTTGCCGTTTAGAACTGCGAGTTTGGAGGATTCGTTAATTCCGGCGATCGATCGGGGTTTAGCTGTGACTAATCGTTTGGGTTTGTTGGGTGCTTCGGTGACTCAGCACCCGGAATTTGAAGCGTTGCTGGATCATTTGAATCATCCGAAATACGACGGCGTGCGGTTGAGTCTTTCTTCGGTAAGGACGAATACGGTGACAGTTAAGCTAGCAGAAATATTGACCAACAGAGACAGCAAATCTGTGACGATTGCCGTGGAAAGCGGGAGCGATCGCCTCCGCAAAATCGTTAACAAAAAACTCACAAATGACGAAATTATTCAAGCTGCTATCAATGCTAAGGCTGGCGGATTAAAGGGAATTAAACTTTACGGGATGGCGGGAATTCCCGGCGAAGAAATGGAGGATTTAGAGGAAACGGTGGCGATGATGCGGGCGATTAGAAAAGCTGTTCCCGGTTTGCGGTTGACTCTGGGATGCAGCACTTTTGTCCCGAAATCTCACACTCCTTTTCAGTGGTTTGGAGTGAATAAAGATGCGGAGAAGAGGCTGAAGTTTTTAGATAAAGAATTGCGGAAGTTGGGTTTAGAATTTAGACCTGAAAGCTATAACTGGTCTGTGATTCAGGGTTTGTTGTCAAAGGGCGATCGGCGGTTGTCTCGGCTGTTGGAATTAGTTCGGCATTACGGCGATACTTTGGGCAGTTATCGGCGGGCGTTTAAGGAGTTGCGGGGACAGTTGCCTGAGATGGATTTTTATGTTTTTCAAGAGTGGGAATTGGAGCAGGTTTTGCCTTGGAGTCATTTAAAAGGACCGCTACCGGAGGCGACTTTGAAGAAGCATTTAGCGGAGGCGATGAGTCATACAACACGACAGCCAAATCAAGAATGTGAGAATTCACTAAGTCGCGTTTAGTAAATTAGATTATAATAGTCTCATGCGTGTCATTAGCCGAAAACGACTAAAAGAATTTTGGGAAACACACCCCAATGCTGAAACAAGTCTGTTGCTATGGTATCAGCGTAGCTGTGATGCTGAATGGCAAAGTTTAGTAGATATTCGTAAAGTATTTCCTTCGGCTGACTTAGTAGGTAACTTTACGGTATTTAATATTGGTGGCAATAACTATCGGTTAATTGCTTTTATCGATTATGAATACCAGATAGTGTTTGTCCGCTGTGTTTTAACTCATGCAGAATATAATAAGGAGAACTGGAAAAATGACGACTGGTTTGAAAACTCCTAGTAGCTACTATATTGAGATAATCACAACTTTTCCACCGCGTCCCATTACTTGTGAAGCTGAGTTAATCGCTACACAAAATCGGATTGATTCTATTGTGAGTCGGAGAAATCTCACGCAGGACGATCGGGATTACTTAAACGTGTTGGGTAGTCTTGTTTATGATTACGAACAAAAACATGAGCCAATGCCAGTCTTGAAAGGTATCGCACTACTGAAAGCATTGATGGTTGAAGACAATATTCAAGAAAAAGATTTGGTTGATATTTTTGAATCCGAGTCTTGGGTATCTGAGGTGATGAATGGAAAGCGGGAACTGACGGCGAGTCAAATTCAAAAGTTAGCTAAGTTTTTTCATTTTTCGCCTGTGGCATTTCTTGAGTATAATTAGAAGTTAAGACAATGCCTAAAAGCCTACATTATCATCCATTTTGGATTGAATATCTCAGCAAAAAGCCGGAACTAGCAGCAGCCTATATAACGGCGACATTAGAAGAAGAAGCACCGGAACCTGAACTGCTGAAACGAGCCATGAGTCATGTAGCAGAAGCTCTAGGTAAACCCAAAATGTCTCCCGAACAATATGAATTGCACTTAAAAAAACTGGAGGAATTGCTGTCGCAGCAAGGAAGTGATGCGATTTACAATCTGAGGATTTGGCTAAAAGCTCTGGGATTGAAACTAACTGTCTGCAACTTCTGAGTGCGCCTTGGCAACCGGTTCAAGATAAGATGAGGAGCGACATACTATAATACAATTATGCCAGAAGTCCAACCAAGGGAAATTCAGCGTTATGTTGCCGTAGGCGGTCAAGTGCCGTTTGATAACTGGTTTGATTCGCTCCGAAATAGCAAAATTTCAACAATTATTAACAAAAGACTTAGCCGAGTTATTTTGGGGAATTTGGGAGATTGTCAATCAGTTGGAGAAGGAGTCTTTGAATTAAGGATAGACTATGGCCCTGGTTTCCGAATTTATTTTGGGCAAGTAGGAACAACAATTATACTTCTTCTGTGCGGGGGAGATAAAAGCACTCAAGACCGAGACATTCGCCAAGCAATAGAATACTGGACAGATTATAGGAGTTAAAAAAATGCCTAAAAGTTTACCGTATCACGACTTTTTGATGGCACGGCTAAAAAGCCCCAGCTATGCGGCAGTCTATCTCGAAACTCATTTTGAATTAGATGAAGGCGAAGAACCTGACGAAGCATTGCTGAAACGATCTCTCAGCGATGTAGCAGAAGCTCTCGGTCAACCAAAAATGACTCCTGAACAATATGAATTGCACTTAAAAAAACTGGAGGAATTGCTGTCGCAGCAAGGAAGTGATGCGATTTATAATCTGGGAACTTGGCTGAATGCTTTGGGATTGAAACTAACTGTTGCTGTTTGTACTGATACAGAGGATAATACTGCAAATGCTGAAACGCGATCGGAAATAACTGTTTAACTTAATCTAGAAAATGCCTAATTTTCGATATTCATCCCTAATTAATGCCACCGTTGAAACAGTCTGGAACTTTCACGAAAGGCCGGACATTCTGCAACTTTTGACTCCGCCTTGGCAACCGGTGAAAATCATTCGCCGCGAAGGGGGACTCGATGTTGGTGCTGTATCAGAATTTCGCCTGTTATTGGGGCCGATTCCTGTAAAATGGGTGGCGACTCACACTGAGTGCGAACAATATCGCTTGTTTGTTGATGAACAAACTGAGGGGCCAATGGCACGTTGGGTTCACCGACACGAGTTTACCTCGGAAAATGGCAAGACTAGATTGACAGATGCGATCGCATTTTCGATTCCGGGCGGCCCGATTGTCGATTTGTTGTTAGGTTGGTGGGTGGAAATGCGGTTAACAGATATGTTTCGCTACCGCCACGAAGTCACAAAAAGAGAGTGCGAGAAAAATGCAAACAACGGCTGAATATTACTGTGCTTTCTGCGGCGAACCGAGTACAACTTTTGTTGATATCAGCGGTGGTATGGAGCAATCATATATTGAAGATTGTCAGGTTTGCTGTCGCCCGAATGTTCTGTATGTCAGAATAGATGAAGATACCCTGGATATTGAAATAGATACTGACTATCAAGAATAAGTGACTACAAAAATGTAGGAATTGCTTGGGATTCTGACTTGGTAGAATTCATAAATCTTGAAGCGGCTGCTTCTACGAAAGCCTGAAAAATTCGAGAGTTTACCGAACAGTTTGGCGACATTTCTGGGTGCCATTGAATTGCTATCATCCAAGGGTGATAGCAGTGCTCCATTGCTTCTACCAAAGTGTCAGGTGCATCGGCTACTATTTGCCAATCGGATGTTACCTTTCGCACTGCTTGATGATGCCAGGAAACAACTGTTGTTGAAGTTTTTCCCATAATTTTTGCTAGCCGACTGTTGGGTTCAATTTCAATGGTATGCTCGATCGCACGTGGCGGAATTCCCGATCCGTGATTAACCTCATCTCCGTAAGCATCCGGTACGTGAATCACCAAACTGCCGCCGCTGGCTACGTTCAACATTTGCATTCCCCGGCAAATCCCCAACACAGGTATGTCAGCCTTCAAAGCTAGCTTTGCTAAGCTTAATTCAAAATTGTCGCGTTCTGCATTAACCGAGTAAACTGTGCGATCGACATAACCGCCATAAAGTTCTGGGTTAATATCTCCGCCCCCGGAAAAAATCAAACCATCTACTGCATCCAAAATACTAGCCGGATCTAATTGATGGGGCGGCAGTAAAATCGGAATGCCACCAGCCGCCTGAACTGCATCAATATAAGTTCCATTTAAGCGATACTCGCCTGCTGGACAGCGGTTGTATGTTGTGATGCCAACAATAGGAAATTTTTTCATTTGCTAGAGACTGGGAGATAATTATTTACATTCATACTCAGATTTGGCACTATTTGTAATCAGTGTTTCATGGGCGGGCTATAAGCCCAACCCCTACTCCCCACAATAAAACTTACTTACTTATTGTGAAACCGGCATCTTGCCTGTTTCTTGTCTGATTACTTGTGATGGATTTCTAGATTAAACTGAAAATTACCAGCACTGCTGTCTAATTTGTAACAGTTTTAGTATTAGTTTCCGGCAGCGGTTTGCGCGTACACAGATAAGCCAACGGCCCGAACAGCGGTACTAATGTTACTGCCCAAAATGCTGTAGAGTTTTGCATTCCTCGGCGCGCCATATCGTCTCCTAATAAGGCAGGAAATAGTAGGCAAAGCATACAAAAATCTAAACTCATTACATGGATAAAACGGCTGGTTTGCCACTGCCCAATAAAATCAGACCAATCGCCGTTTGTCAAGCCAAAGGCAACTAAACCAACAGCAGCTAATGTTAAGAAAAATCCAGTAAAACGGGAGTCTAATATCTTTAAAAAGATATTTTTTTGACCGGGAAATTCTGGATTAGGTTCGCGCAGGGCTAAATAAGGCAGCAAGGCAACGGCGCCGACGCCAAAGGATAAAGTGGCAAATAACCATGCAGGTATTTTCTGGCCCCTGCCGTCAGCAAATAAGACGCAACTGTAGATGAGCGGCCAGACTCCCATGAGGTTGAATAACGCTACAATTAAAGGGTTGATGTCTGCTATTTTGCCTGTGGAAATATTGGTAATTAGTGTGATGGTTTTTTCTGGGCTGTCGGGTGGTGCAAATACAAAGGCGTAGGTGATAAATGCAATCCAAAGCAGCCAAAATCCAATTTTTATGAACATAGTTAGTTTTTCTGACTTCTGATATTACTATAGCAAGCTTAAAGGGTTTTTGAATAATACTTTTTTTCTTTACCGCAGAGGACGCAGAGAACGCAGAGGAACAGAGGAGAATATTTGAATGTCTTGCTATTTGGCATTGCGGGTTTTGGGTAGATTGCTAAATTTTTGCATAAATTGGCGATCGATCCAATCTTTCCAATACCACAGCAGCGCCGATTCCCACATGAAAGATCCGCGAGAGGCGATCGCCCTTTTATTCCCAGTACCAATTAACCCTAGGTACTGTTCCTGGGGTGCAAAGGGTTTCAGCGGTTTTTCTAATAAAAACTGCTGCAAATTTTCAAACAGCGGTTTGCCCTGACGCACGGCAAACACGCCTGCTTTGGGGCGCGGATAATTAACCATCGCAGCGATATCGCCAGCCCCAAATACGTTGGGGTGAGAGACTGATTGCAGGCAATCGTTGACTTGCATAAAGCCGTTTGAGTCTGCTGCTAAACCGGATTCTCTTATCCAATTGGCTGCCGATGCTTGTGTCACCCAAAAAATGCGATCGCACTCTAATTCTAAACCTGATTCACAGGAAATTTGGTAATTGGTAGGGAAGTGAAGAGTGGTTTCCCTCTCGATTTTTTTTACAGCACAAACTTTTTCCTTTAAATGCAATTGAATGCCGCGACTTATGAGAATTTCTTGAAGGCGGCGACGCACTCGATGGTTATGTGCAGGCATTAATTCAGCACCGCTGTGCAACAAATGTATTTCTAGTTCTTCTTCTTTTTTCCCCCTTGCCTCTTCCCTGAATCCCCATCCGTTAAATCCGTTAAATCCGTTACACAATCTGTTGCCGAACCCTTCTTCCTTCCCCAATCGAGATTGCATATTTAATGCTAATTCTACGCCGCCTGCACCGCCGCCGACAATGGCTATCCGCAGCGGTTTTTCGGGATGGTTTTGCCTTTCGGAAATTAACTGATTCCAGCTAGATAAAAACTCCGGTACGGGTTTAGCTGCAATTGCATATTCTGCCGCACCCGGTACAGATAAAGTCGCAGGAGTGCTGCCGATATCCACAGAAAGCACATCAAAATTAATCGGAGGACAAGTTTGACAAATAACTAAATTTTTGTTAAGGTCGATCGCGATCGCCCGATCGACCAATATTTGACACCCGGCAAATTCCGCGAGCGATCGCAAATCAATGTGACATTCATCATAATCGTAAAACCCGGCAACGTGTCCCGGCAGCATCCCGGAATAAGGCGCGTGCAGCACGTCGCTAATCAGAGTCAAACGCACACCGGGCAGCGGGTTGATACCGAACATTTTTAATACGATAGCATGACTGTGACCCCCGCCAATTAACACTAAATGTTTCACAATTACAGATGTTCGATCGAGATGTTCCAGTACCAATATTGTACAGCACTCGCACTCCTGGGGCCGCACTGTCCGGTAAGGAAAGCTGGCAGTGCGTAATGAATGATTTCCCAGCCTTTTGACAGAATGCTCTCACCTACTCTCTGTATCGCAAATTATACTTGGCTCAGTTGCGATCGCAGCACATCAATTCACCCATTTCAGTTAACCGATTCCACATTCAGCGCAAATGGCTGTAGACTGTAGAGCGAGCAAATTTTATCACCAAATTATGCCAGGGTGTGTTTCAATAGCTAACTCACCATTCAAAACTATGACATTACGCATCATTCCGCGCCGTTGGCAGCGATCGATTAAAACTCTTTTCCCGCTTCTGTTTGCCCTCTCATTCATTATAGTATTGCTGGCGAACAACTTCATTCCGGCGATCGCCCAGGAACCCCGCCAGGAAATTCGCGGCGTTTGGATGACGACAAACGACAAAGACATCCTCAGAGATCGTCGCAAACTAGGAGATGCTGTCAGCAAACTAAAACGGTTAAATTTCAACACAATCTATCCCGTAGTCTGGAATTCAGGCTATGCAATGTATCCCAGCAATGTAGCGCAGCAAAAAGACATTCAACCCTTTGTTTACAGAGGGTTAGACGGACAAGATATGATCGCCGATTTAATCGCTCAATCTCACCGCCAAGGCCTGCTAGTAATTCCTTGGTTTGAGTTTGGTTTCATGGCTCCTCCCACCTCAGAATTAGCCTTAAATCATCCCGATTGGCTGACACAAAAACAGGACGGCAGCCAAACATCAATCGGTGCTGGTGGCGAAGTAGTTTGGCTCAATCCCTTTCATCCAGAAGTTCAGCAATTCATTACCAAACTCGTACTAGAAATTACCACTCAATATAACGCCGACGGCATTCAATTTGACGATCACATGAGTTTGCCGTCTGAATTTGGATACGATGACTACACAGTTGCTTTGTATACCAAAGAAACCAAAAAAGCTCCGCCCAAAGATTTTCAAAACCCAGCATGGGTGCAATGGCGAGCAAATAAAATTACCGCTTTTATGTCGCAGCTAAATCAAGCCGTCAAAGCAGTCAAACCCAATGCAATTTTCTCAATTTCTCCCAATTACTACGAGTTTGCTTACAAACATCACCTGCAAGATTGGCTGGCTTGGGTGCGTTTGGATATTGCCGACGAGCTAATCGTGCAAGTCTACCGTTCCAATCTAGAATCATTTGTAGACAAGCTTAACCGTCCAGAAATGCAAGAAGCACAGCAAAAAATTCCCACCGGAATTGGGATTATGACTGGTTTGAGAAATAACCCCGTACCGATTCAGCAAATTAAATCTCAGGTGCAAGCAGTCCAAGAATACGGCTTAGGCGCCGCTTTCTTCTACTACGAAAGCTTGTGGGAATATGCACCAGAACCTCTAGCAGTTCGACTTTCTCAATTTAGTGCTTTCTTCCCGTCTTCTGCATTCCGAACAGCGCTACAAATGCCCAGACGCGCGGCGACTTTCCCTCCGCCTGCGCCACCAAAACCCGACCCCAAAGCTAAGCCAGAGGAACCTACCAAAAACAGCCCACCTTCGCCATCACCAACCACGTAAAAGAATTAAAGAGTCATCAGTCATTAGTAACTTTGTAGGGTGTGCAAGTAGTCCGACAGTCCGACAGGGGTTTAAACCCCTGTCTCATAGCTGAAGTCGTCTAAAGACGACTGTAGCAATTCTATCAAAGCTGTTTTTGTATAGAGTTAGCGCCGAATATATGTGTAACTCTAATTTTCAAAATTGAGATTACTATTTGAGTCGGTTTTAACTGAGATGTTGCACCATTCTCAATAAGCTTTTTAGGAACAGGCAAGATGCCTGTTCCACAAGAAAATTCACTCTTTGTGGAACAGGCATCTTGCCTGTTCTTGACAATGGTGCAAGATGTGAGTTTTAACCGACTTATGCTATTAGACAGGGACTTGAGTCCCTGGCGGCCTGTGGCAGAATGAAACAGCTCTACTGGGGGCTAGGGGATACCGAATTATGTTCCTATAAAATATCCGTATTACCAACAACTACCATCAAAAAATGCCAACTAACCAAAAAATTTTACTTCCAAAAATGGGCTGCGGCACTTGGGCATGGGGCAACAGATTACTCTGGGGCTACAATGAAAGTATGGACGAGGAATTGCAAGCCGTTTTCAATCTTTGTGTTAGTAACGGTGTCACTTTATTCGATACCGGGGACTCTTACGGAACGGGGAAATTAAACGGACGTAGCGAACAGCTTTTGGGGCTGTTTTCTAAACAATATCAAGGTGCAAATAAAGAGAGTATTTGTATTGCGACAAAACTGGCTGCTTATCCTTGGAGACTGACGCGACAATCAATGATATCGGCTGGCAAAGCCTCTGCGGCGCGCCTCGGAAAAAATGTAGATTTGGTGCAAATGCACTGGTCTACAGCTAATTACGCTCCTTGGCAAGAGGGGGCTCTTTTAGACGGTTTGGCTGACCTTTACGAGCAAGGATTGGTCAAGGGAGTGGGCTTGTCTAATTACGGGCCGAAACGGCTGAAATGGGTGCATCAAAGATTTAGCGATCGCCAAATTCCTATTGTTACTTTACAAGTGCAATATTCGCTACTTTCTACCTATCCGGTGACAGAATTAGGGTTGAAAGATGTTTGCGATGAATTGGGGATAAAATTGATTGCTTACAGTCCTCTAGCCTTGGGGTTGCTGACGGGTAAATATTCCGAAAATGGATCTCTTCCTAAAGGCATCCGAGGTTTGGCGTGCAAGCAGCTACTTCCGGGAATGCGATCGCTTTTGGAATGTTTGCGAGAAATAGCGACATTCAGAAACAAGACTGTTTCGCAGGTAGCAATCAACTGGTGCATCTGCAAAGAAACTATTCCAATTCCGGGGGCGAAATCTGCGGCACAGGCGAGGGATAATATTGGTGCTTTGGGGTGGGAGTTAGACTCCGGGGAGATTGCCGAATTGGATAAGGCGGCGGCGAGTGTAGATAAAAAAATGGTGCAGAATATCTTTCAAACTCGGTAATATCTGAGATGTTGTACCATTCTCAGGAACAGGCAAGATGCCTGTTCCACAAGACATGAATTTGCTTGTTCCACAAAAACTAAATTTTCTTGTGGGGAGTAGGGGTTGGGCTTCTAGCCCGCCCGTACCATTCTCAGGAACAGGCAAGATGCCTGTTCCACAAGA
>NZ_JAUBUB010000075.1:0-21815 GCF_036705265.1 Microcoleus sp. B4-C2 | reverse complement strand
TATGAATTTGCTTGTTCTAGAAAAACTAAATTTTCTTGTGGGGAGTAGGGGTTGGGCTTCTAGCCCGCCCCTAAAAGGCTTATCGAGGATGGTGCAAGATGTGAGATGTTGTACCATTCTCAGGAACAGGCAAGATGCCTGTTCCACAAGATATGAATTTGCTTGTTCTAGAAAAACTAAATTTTCTTGTGGGGAGTAGGGGTTGGGCTTCTAGCCCGCCCCTAAAAGCCTGATTTACATCACGCAAAACTTTTCCACGCAGCGCACAAACATTTCTACACCCATCCCCAGCGCAGTTTCATCAAAATCAAAACGCGGGTGATGGTGCGGGTAAGCCAAGTTTTTCTCTGGATTTGCTGAACCCAAAAAGAAATAGCAACCGGGGACTTCTTGCAAAAAGAACGACATATCCTCGCCGCCCATTGTTTGACATTCTGGAACGATTCCCGCCGGAGTTTCGACAACTGCTTCTGCCACGTCGCGCACCAATTCAGCTATTCTCGAATCATTAATAACTGGCGGATAAAGCGCACAATAATCTAATTGGTAATTAGCGCCGTGACTCTGACAAATTCCAGCAATTACTTGCTCGATTCGGTTTGCAAAATAACCTTGATATGCTGGATTGAAATAGCGCACCGTACCACCGATTTGAGCGGTATCGGCAATGACGTTGTGGGTGTGGCCTGCGTGGAATTTGCCGACAGTTACTACCGCTGAGTCGATCGGGTCAATGTTCCGCGCGACAATTGCCTGCAAAGCGCTGACAATTTGGGCTGTAACTACGATCGCATCTACAGTCTGATGTGGCATTCCGCCGTGTCCACCTTTGCCAAAAATCGTGCAGTCAAAAACTTCGACAGCCGCCATCAGCGCGCCGCTGCGGACGCCTACAGTGCCCAAAGGTAGATTGTTCCACAAATGCAAGCCGACGATCGCATCAACATCAGGATTCTTCAAAACACCCGCCTCAATCATCGGTTTTGCCCCCCCTGGCCCTTCTTCGGCGGGCTGAAAGATAAATTTTACTTTACCCGAAAAGCTGTGTTTGTGCTTTGCCAGATAACAAACAGTACCAAGGGCGATCGCAATGTGGCCGTCGTGGCCGCAAGCGTGCATAATTCCATCATGCTGCGATCGATAATCCACCTCATTTTCCTCTTGAATCGGCAAAGCATCCATATCAGCCCGAATTGCCAAAACCCGCCCCGGTTTGCCGCTGTCTATAGTGGCGACAATACCAGTTTGAGCAATATTAGTTTCATGATCTATTCCCCATTCCTGCAACTTTTGTGAGATAAACTGCGCCGTTAAATTTTCATCAAAACTCAACTCCGGCCTTTGATGCAAAAGGCGACGCCATTCAACTAGCTGAGGCTGCAAATTTCTAATTTCCAGCCGCAACTGAGATAAATCGACAGAGGTTAAATTCGGTAAAGTAGAAACCATTTTTTATTCTCCTTATAGCAATTTGTAAAACTCTCTCTTTTCTTTCTCTGTGCTCTCTGCGCTCTCTGCGGTTAAAATAAAATCTTAGTTTTTAACCACAGAGGACGCAGAGTACGCAGAGTTCGAGAAGAATGAGAAAGAGATGTGTTGAGAATAGGGTTATTTAGAAGTCTGAGGAACTAAATTAACCCCTGGCAGTAACTGTTCTAAATCTAAATCTGAAGCAATTTTAGCTAATTTAGCAAGGTCAGTCGGGTCATCTAAATGCGGCAAAATACCCAACACAGGTATTTGAGTCAGCGACTGGATCAAATCAACGGGCGCTAAATCGGCAATTTCTTGTTCAGAATAAGCTTTAACGCAATTGAGCACAATTCCTCTGAGCTTAAAACCAGTGTGTTTGGCGAGAGCAACATTTGCCACAGCTTGCCCGATCGCCCCCAACTTCACAGGTACTACCAAAACCCCTCTCAGCCGCCAATCCCTAGCAATATCGGCCACCGTCAGTTCCCACGTTACAGGCGATCCCAGCCCTCCCAAAGCTTCCACCAACACAAAATCCTTGCGTTCAGAGAGGCTTTGCCACGCTGTCCAGACCTTTTCGAGTTCGATACGTCTCCCCTCCCGTTCGGCTGCAATTGGTGGTGCTAGAGGCGCATCAAAGTGCAGCGGATTGAGTTCTTCGGGGGATTGGTCGAGGGAAAACAAACGGGTGTAGAGTTCGCGATCGCCCGTTCCTGTTTGCATGAGTTTCATAATTCCCAAACTGCGATCGGGAAAATACATTTGCCAATAAGCAGCCAGAGCGGTGGTCAAAACAGTTTTGCCCGCGTCGGTATCAGTTCCAGCAATTAGCAGCGAGTTCATTGGCAAATAGCTAACAAGTAATTGGCCTCAACCTCAGTCTAGGGGAATTTTGCCAGAAGTTTATAGTTCGGGCGATGGTGCGGGTGTTGGTGCTGGTTCCGGTTCCGGCGCGGGTTCCGGTTCCGGTTCCGGCGACGGTGCAGGAGTTGGTTCCGGTTCCGGCGATGGTTCCGGTGTTGGCGCTGGTTCCGGCGAGGGCGCGGGAGTTGGGGCAGGTTCCGGTGTTGGCGCGGGAGTTGGTGCTGGTGTTGGCGACGGTGTTGGCGACGGCGCGGGTGTTGGTTTGGGTGCGGGCGCCGGTTTGGGCGCCGGTTTGGGCGCTGGAGTCGGCGCTGGAGTCGGCGCTGGGGTCGGAGTTGGCGCTGGGCTTGGTTCTGGGCTTGGTTCTGGTAAAGGTTCTGGGCTTGGTTCAGGCAAAGGTTCTGGGTTCGGTTCTGGTAAAGGTTCTGGGCTTGGTTCCGGCAAAGGTTCTAGGGTTGGTTCCGGCAAAGGTTCTGGGCTTGGTTCTGGCACAGGTTCTGGGCTTGGGGTTGCCAAAGGTTGCGGGGTTGGGGTTGGCAAAGGTAGCGGGTTTGGTACCGGAGTTAGTGTCGGCGTCGGACTTGTAAGTGCTGGCGGTGTCGGAGTGGGTTTGGGGCGCGAATTGTTGAGAAATGAGCCGACTAAAGCCCAGGAACCAAAGCCCGTCAAGATTACTAAGCCGGCCAGCAGTCCGATCGCAGCGATGGGATTGTCCCAAAAAGAGCCCCCAACAGGCTCACTTAACGGGTCTGGCTGGTTTGGCGGGGGGGAACTCTGGGCGACGGGCTCTGGCGGCCTGCCCACGGCCACCGTTGCTATTAGCGAAGGGTTTGTCTGCACCACTACTGGCGCGGGCGGTACAGTTGGCTGGCTAGGTTTAGGATTAGTTTGGGCGTCGAGTGCTTGGGCGACTTCGCTGACAGATTGATATCGATCGCCCGGAGATCGGCTCAACATCCGATTTAGCACCAAAGCCAAACCCGTGCTCACCTGCGCTTGCTGCTGCCAATTCCACTGCAGCGTTGTTTGATCGAGCAATTCCTGCGGTTCTTTGCCTGTCAGCAGGACGATCGCCGTTACGGCTAAAGCGTAGAGGTCGCTGCTGGCTGTTGCCCGCCCGCTTTGCAACTGTTCCATCGGCGCGTAGCCGATTTTACCGACAGTGGTTGCGTGGGCTGTTCCTTCGGGAGACTGGACTTTGGTGGCGAGTTCCTTCACCACTCCAAAGTCAATCAGCACCGGCAACTGGTCGTTTTCGCGCCGAATTATATTTTCTGGGGAGATGTCGCGGTGGATGATGCCGCGGGCGTGGATGTGAGCCAGTACCGGCAGCATTTGCCGGATAAATACCAAGACTTCGGCTTCGGTGAAGGTGCGACCCTTTGAAGTTCGATCGAGCAACAGTTCGCGGTAAGTCATCCCTTCCACGTAATCCTGCACTAAAAACAAACGCTGGTTCTCTTCAAATATTGCTCGAAACTGGGGAATTTGTGGGTGCCCAATTTGGTAAAGTATTGCCGCCTCTCTTTGGAACAATTCCTTCGATTTTTCCAAAACGTATGGCCCGCTTTGCACCGGGATCAATTCCTTCAGGGCGCACCGTTCTTGAAACCGTCCCAAATCTTCTACTAAATAAGTCCGGCCAAATCCTCCTTGACCTAAAATATTCACCAAGCGGTAGCGGTTTTGTAGGAGAGTTCCAATAGCAATAGGTGGCTGCATAAGTTTAAGTAGAAACTGTTAAAAAATAGACGATCGCTCACAGACTTAGTAATGCTAGGTCTTTAATGCTCTTGAGCATACTTCACTATCTGTAGTCCCCAGTCCCGACCAAAGTTAGTATTTTACATTTTTTATGACATTCTTGGACGCAATGATGGTCAGAAACCGGGTTTTTTCACGAAAACACAGAGGTTGCCACCTGCAGATCCGATCAAAAACCCGGTTTCTGCGTCAATATCTCAAGGGAGAAATGCACGATTTTTCGTAGAAACCGGGTTTTTTGGCCTTAGCCCTAATAAATTGTCGCCCCCGACCTAAGCCCTACATCTCTATAAAGCTTGAGATTATTTATGGGAGATGTCTACTGACTACTGACTACTGACTACTGACTACTGACTACTGACTAAGGACTAAGCTTTGCTTTCACCATGTCTTGAATTCTGTTACCGTCTGCTTTGCCCTTAAGCTGCTGCATTGCCTTGCCCATCACCTTGCCCATATCTTTTGCAGAAGTAGCGCCAACCGAAGCAATCACTTCGTCAACTACTTGACTCACCTCTTCGTCTGACATCTGCGCCGGCAAATACTCTTCAACAATTGCCAACTCCGCCTCCTCTTGTGCCACTAAATCTTCGCGGCCACCTTTGCGGTATTGTTCGATCGAATCCCGGCGCTGTTTGGCTATTTGCATCAAAATTTCCATTTCTTGAGCTTCTGTCAGCGTTTCTTGCCCGGAGGGACGGAGGCTGACTTCTTTTTCGAGAATAAATTTCTTGATGCCGCGAACTGTTTCCAAGCGAACTTTGTCCTTGGACTTCATGGCTGCTTTGATTTCTGCGTCAATGCGTTCTCTTAAGCTCATCGATTTCTACCTTGCTTTGCCCGATCTCAAAAATCTGAAGTATGCTTCCGATTCTTAACTTTTTTTACAGTATTTTTCAAGTTTATTGCCTGTTGGTGGCTTTTTTATCGCATGGAACCCGGATGCCTTCGACTTTCGACTGAATTTTGGGCCGCTAGACTTCCCGCCTCAGCCCCAAATTGACTCACGGTAGAACTTTTAGACCCAGGGACACCAGTGCGATCGTACTTCTGCCATTACAGAGAGCGCTAGAACCCACATTCCGCACGCTGGGCTGTCACACAGCATAATTACGCAGAATGCTTGATCTTTACAGTAATAAATTATGCCTTTAAAAAGTAATTTATCCGTTAATGTACGGTATTATAGTATAACTTATAGTTTTATGGGTGGATAAAAATAAGTAAAAACCGATTGTGACCGTTGAGGGTGCCGAAAGAGGGCTAGAAACCCGGTTTCTCGGACATATTTCTGCAAGTCCTATTCAATTCGCCTAACTTCACACTTGTGGTCGCCTCGAAAGTTAAATCTATTAAAAAATTGGCTGAATATTTCTAGTTTCAGATGGTAAGATAGCGATGGAATAAACGTCCTGCAAGAGGCCTGCTGTGATCCGTTCTGCTACTTTACCGCTTCCGCTTCCCGAGCCGCCGGTTTCCGCTCATGACCGTCTGCGGCTGTTCTCCGGTTCTGCTAATATTCCCCTCGCCCAAGAGGTGGCTCGCTATCTGGGGATTGATTTGGGGCCGATGGTTCGCAAGCGGTTTGCTGATGGGGAACTCTACGTTCAAATTCAAGAATCGATTCGGGGTTGCGATGTTTACTTGATTCAGCCAACTTGCTGTCCGGTAAACGATCGCCTGATGGAATTGTTAATTATGATCGATGCTTGTCGCCGCGCTTCGGCTAGACAAATTACTGCTGTCATTCCCTATTACGGATATGCTAGGGCTGACCGCAAAACGGCCGGAAGAGAGTCGATTACGGCAAAATTAGTGGCTAATTTGATTACGGAAGCTGGGGCAGGTCGCATTTTGGCGATGGATTTGCACTCGGCTCAAATTCAAGGTTATTTTGACATTCCTTTCGATCACGTTTACGGTTCGCCGGTGCTTTTGGATTATCTGGCGAGCAAGCAATTGACGGATATTGTTGTGGTTTCGCCGGATGTTGGCGGAGTCGCTAGGGCGAGAGCTTTTGCCAAAAAGCTTGGTGATGCTCCCCTGGCAATTATTGACAAGCGCCGCCAAGCTCACAACGTCGCCGAAGTGATGAACCTCATCGGTGATGTCAGGGGGAAAACTGCTGTGTTGGTGGACGACATGATCGATACTGCCGGCACGATTTCTGAGGGCGCGAGATTGTTGCGCCACGAGGGTGCGAGGCAGGTTTATGCTTGTGCTACTCATGCGGTGTTTTCGCCTCCAGCCATCGAGCGTTTGTCTAGCGGGGTTTTGGAAGAGGTAATTGTTACGAATACAATTCCTGTACCGGAAGAAAACCGTTTTGAGCAGTTGACGGTGCTTTCGGTAGCCAATTTGCTCGGAGAAACTATTTGGCGGATTCACGAAGATAGTTCTGTTAGCAGTATGTTCCGCTAGAGGGCAAAGACACTTTTTGAATGTTTGTTTGAGGGTGCGTTAACAAGAGTGTAACGCACCGTTTTTTGGCCCAATAGTGCGATCGTTTCCCGCAAGTAATCAGCCCAGGCTCATCTAAATTTTACTGTCAAGTTCCCTCAAATTCTTGTGGAGTGGGCGTCCCGCCCGCCCGGAAAATACAATTTAGATGCCGAACAGCTTATCAATTTCCTAGGTAAAATAACGGTTATAACTTTGTAGTGAGGACTCAAGTCCTCATACAATTCGCTCGGACTTGAGTTTTCACTACGAACCAATTTGACGATCGCCGATCGATCGCACTTGGTACCACCGGAACAAGAGATGGTAAAATTCTATCTTGTTGTTGGAAGAGGGCGACTTTTTTATATTCTAGATAAGTCTCATCACAATAAGGAGCCAATAGGGAAAAATCATGAAACATTCACTTGTACGAACAGTGGCCGCACTGGCAGGTTCAGCAATTTTAACACTTGGCGCGATCGGTTCGGCTAAAGCATTTACTTTTGACGAAACCGAAATTAACCAAGACCGAGTAATTGTCATCGCCCAACCCCGCCCTTCCGGCGGCTACCAATTGCTAATTGTAGAACAGGTATCTAACACGCGACAATGCTGGAGCGAAAGTGGCTCTAATCCCGTGAAAGTCGATCCATTATTAGTTAGTTTTGATTTCACCGGTATTTGTGGTCGCGCAACAGACAGCAACGGCTTTTCAATTCGCATGGCAGGCACCGATTTAGCATTAAAATACGCCCTGACTTTGGAAATTGTTGATGGCAATGTTCTACTAATTGGAACTCCCGTAGATTACCAAGGTAAATCGGTGGTGATAGGCCGCACAAATGGCGATGCTAACGAATTTATGAAAATCACTCTCGATCCTGCTTGGCGCTTGAGCAAAAGAGCTTATCAAGGCCGCACATTAGGTCACTTTTATTTCACTACCAATCAACCCGCACCGGAAGAAATTGGCAATACCGGAGGCAATACCGGAGGCAATACCGAAGTAATACCGCAGCCAATACCAATACCAATACCGCAGCCAATACCGCAGCCAATACCGCAGCCAATACCGCAGCCAATACCGCAGCCAATACCGCAGGAAATACCAATACCGTAGACAATACTAGCTTTTCTACAACTCGGAGATAGCTACCGATGATATCTACGCTTCCGAAATTAAAGAAGCTGTGGGCTTTGGGTTTGTAGCCCGGTTTTTTCAAAATAATACCTTTCGATCGCAATTTGCTGTTACCAGAGAGCAATTGGTATCTTTAGTTTGGGAATCTTTGAAAGGAATACAATGTGGTAATATCACCTTTCCTAGCCATGTTTCTATCCGTCCCTATAGCGACGTTCCTATTTCCCACTGGAGTGCCGGAAAACTTCTATTTGCGCGGGACAACAAGATAGTTAGCGGCTATCAAGATGGAACTTTTAAACCTACCCAGCCCGTCACTCGCGCTGAATTGATGGGGGTGCGCCGTCGAGAGGCGGAATTCGGTTTTTCGGCGGGAATGCAGCCAAATTTAGTTGCTAAAGAGCCGTCTAAAACTTTTTTAGAATAACGGCTCATTAATGTCTGAACATATTGACGATATTGAGCTAGTTTGTCCATTGCACAATTACCTCATTTGTTTGTTAATACTTATATTATGTTGTAATCTTTTCAAGAACGGGCTCTCCGGCCCGTTCCACAAAACTTGATTTTATTGTGGAATGGGCCGGAGAGCCCGTTCCTAAACAAGTAATTGAGAAGGGTGCAAGATATCAGTTAATCAGGACTTTAGTCCTGATTACAAACCAGTTCGTAATCAGGACTTTAGATTTCATCATATCGTTTACTTGGGTTTCTTCTTAGATAGCTTTTTAGGAGTTTTCGGAACCGGGATTGTCTCTAATTCTTGCTGTGCGATATCTGAGGTTGAGTTACAAAAGTCATTTAAGGAAAGTTTTTGTTGCGATTCAAGTTCGTTTAGCAAGTTTGAAGCAGTTTCTAATATTTGTTTTCCCTGTCGGACTTGAATAGTAGTTTTATTTTCGATCGCATCTAGCAACACAAAAACCGAGACTGTTTGCCAAATATCTAAATCGTCGCCGACGACATCGCAAGCAGAGACAATTTTGCCGTTTTGTGGGGCGTGAATTCCTAAGCCGGAATCTTGAATTAACGGCTGGATTTCTGCTATACTTAAATCCGCAAGGTCAGTAATTTTATGTTCGAGCGATACTAAATCTGCTAAATCGGGTAAGTTGACAGATTCGGCCGCTAAAGCATCGAACTTGAAGGTAAGAGTTTGATTCAGCGGATCGGAAATGGCATAAAGTGATTGAATTTGCGATCGACTAACCGCACCTTTCTCGAAAAAATTTCTCCCTTGTGGGGCGATCGCAATTTTCCCATTTTCAGCCACCTCCAAGCTTTCCAAACTAACCAGAGTAGCCGCCGTAGTCTTCACAAAAATCTCGTCCAACCCCAGCAAATCAGCCAATTCCTTCAAAGTTGGCGCAGGTTCAAACTCAACACCCGCCCGCAAAATGAACTCTTCCAACACGTTAAACTCGCGCGGTTCGCTAATCGCCACCTCCAGCGGAGTTTGCCGGATTGCGAAGCGGAATTGACGCGCCGCCAACACAGACAAACCCGGATTTTGTTGCTCAATTTGTTCGGCTAGCGAACTTAAATTCGAGTCTATGGATTTAGTTGAGGACGCTAGAAACATCTACAAAACCTCCGCAGTGACGCACCGTTTTTGAAACTTCCTGATACATTTTTCCCACTGTACCTGTTTGTTGGGTAAATAAATCGTGGCAGCCGACAACTACCAGCAATTCTTGAGCGCGGGAAAATGCCACATTCACCCGTTCCGGTTCCTTAGCAAATCCAATATCGCCCCTAACATTATTGCACACTGTGCTGACAATAATTACAGGTCTTTCCATGCCTTGAAATATGTCAACCGTACCAGTACGGATGCTCAAAGCTGGGAATCTTTCGCCTTCGATTCTGTCTTTAATTGCATTTAATTGAGCAGCATAAAAAGTGATAATTCCGATTTCTTTCGGTGGTTCACCGTCGGCAACTTTGGGCTGCCAAGCTATCTCCATTTGTTCGCACAAACGCTCGATCGCATCAATCTCCTTGACATTCAACCGCGAAGTACCCTGTTTTTCCTCTTCAAACCCTTGTCCAATGGGCGTTTTCACCCACAGAATGTGATTATTTTCTTGAATGATTCTACCTGCGAGGTTGTGGGCGCGTTTGGTGTCAGCTTCCTGAATGCCACAGTTGAGCTTTTGCTGGTAAAACTGATTGATTGCGCCCATGATTTGCGGGTGCATTCGGTATTGAGTTGTCAGCATTTTTTTGATGCTGTCGCTGGCATTTTCAAACAAAACTTTGAACAGCGATTCTTTGATAAAGTTAAGTTCGTCTCCGGTACAGCCGATGTCTTCGGCAATATCGTCGATCGTACTTTGATTAAACATCGGCGGCAATTGCCTGTGATCGCCCACTAATACTAACTTTCTGCCTTTCAAAGCAGGGATTAATAACTCTGGCGGAGTGCATTTGCTAACTTCGTCAATGATAACTGCATCAAAGCTGGGAAAGTTTTTAGTAAAATCGAAACTAGCAGCTTGCACGCAAGTAATGCCGATCACGTTGGCATTGTCAATATAAATTTGCTTTAAATCGTTGCGGTCTTTTTCTGATGGATTGCGGAGTTTTTGAATCCAATCTGTCACAAACGTTTGAGAGCGATTTAGTGCGGTTTCTTCTTGTTCTAATTTACGTTGCCAAGTTTTGAATAAACGCTTAATTTTGTTCAAAAAAGCTACGGTGAATAATCCTGTATTCGGAACTTCTGGCTGATATTGAGTCGGGATAGTTTGCCATGCTGACTCCCACCAATTTCTCTCGACAAGTAATGCTGCTGTTGGTTGCTGCTGTTGCAGTTGAGCATTAATTTCGCTCAATTCTGTTTGAAGTTCGGCGAGTTGCTGCTGCGAAGTTGCCGCCGCAATTTGCAGCGGGGATAAATGCTCGTCAAGAGTGTTTTTGATGGTTTCCAAAACCCCAAAAGGGTCTAAGTCAGCAATGGATTTCTCAAGCTGAATCGTGGTTGATTTCCAAGCCTCAACTTGCTTGACAAACTGCTGCGGTTGCTCCCAAATATTCGATTTTTGGGCGAGATATTGTTCGGATAAAATTCGCAATTTTTCAGGTACGTTTGGCTGTTGGACAATTGCTTGCAACAAAGTAGTAACTTCGCTAATTTTTAAGTTTGCCTCTTGCTGCGCTGTTTCTACCTGAAGTTTAGCGGCGGATATTTGCTGCTGGCTCAAGGTTTGACCGATTTTATCTAATAACTGTTGCTGTTTGATAAGCTGCTGTTCGGTTTCGGTTTTCAGGGGAACCACGCACTGACGGGCGTTTGCGAGGATACTGTGCAGCAATTCTTTGACTAGGCGATCGAAGGTAGCCTGGATATGATTTGGGTGCAAGGATTGACTGTAAAATTGTTGAATGCTAGCTAAGAAAGTCGCTGCTTTTTCGATGATAAATTTGCGCTGACTTTGGCTGACTTGGGAGTAGCTGGCGAAGTCTTTAGCTAGTTGCTGCCACTGTGTACGATCGCCCGCAGAGAGCACGATCGGCGTTTGACTCAAATTTAGGTGCAAAAACTCGCTAAACCGAAATTGTTGCCCTTGTATATCCTTAAAACCTGCGCTTTCTTCGTGGGATATCGCCTTTTGCAACCGATCTAAATCGGGCAAATTGATTTTGCATTTGGGCGGCACGATCGGCAATTTGAGCGATCGGGCAATTTTCAGCAATCCTGCGGGCAATTCTACCATATCATCCGTCAGCATTGCGCCCGTTTCCCAGCAAGTTTTCACGACTTCATAGAGCCCCGTATCTGCTGTCTCAATCCACTGTGCAACGGCGACGACAACGGCTGCAATTTCCGCTTTTCGCAGTTCCAAATTCTTGATTTTCTGTTCGAGATTGTGGCGGTGCGTCTGATTTTGCCGATCGCCCAATTCGAGTTGATTCACAGCATCCGACATCTGCCGCGACACCCGCAACGACTCCGCAACCGCCGACATAGCGTGACAAACATCATCCGCGCGATCGAATGCCGTCTTAAATTCCGATATTTGCGCTGCTACAGTTTCCTGCAGCCAAACCGCAATCCCAAACGCGCCGCAAGCAGGGCGATCGAACCCTATTTGAATAGCATTGCTAGCGGCAATCCGCACATTTGCCATAAAGTTTTCTACTAAAACATTGCCTTCTGAATAGGGTTTTAGTCGGGGCATAAACTCGGCAACTTCTGGAGATTCCCAGTTGACATTCGGCGCATCCAGCAAACTTTCTAGCCCACTAACTAGAGATTCAATCTCGCTTTTTTTGGTTAAAGCCTCTTCATAAGCTGCTGCTTGCTGACTGCATTTTTCCTCAATACTTGCTTGACTGTCGTGCAGATGTTTGAGCTCATTAAAAAAATCTCTCTCTGCGGCACAGTAGGCGGTAAATCGCTCTGATTCTGCCACCAACTGCCGCAAAGATGTGATATTAGTCAGGCGCTGCGAGAGCTTTTCTTCGCAGTCAGTCGCCGTATTTTGCAGCCAAGTGCCGATCGCATTTTCCTCTAAAAACGGCTGCCCTTCTTCCTGCACCTTATGAGCTTTTCCTTTCCGCAAAGCCCGAATCGCCGGATTGTGAACTAACCGACTCAAAGCATTGTCTACAGCCAAATTTGCTTGCGAAGCAATGAGCGTTTTGCCACCCTGACGGGCAATTTGATAGCAAATCTCCGCAATCACAGTCGTTTTGCCCGTTCCCGGCGGCCCTTGAATCAAAATTAAATCCCGCGCCGAAAGCACCGTTTCTACGGCCGCAAGTTGGTCGTCATTAGCATTGCGATTTAATAAGTTTTCCCGATCCAATTTAATCAGTTTTTCGGGCATTCTCGCCTGAGAAGAGTCGAATAAAAACTCACTCAAATAGGGATTTTGAGCGCGGCCATCTGTCAGCATTTTTAAAGCTTTTTTCTTGCGTTCAATCTGACTGATATCGCCCGCCGCCTCAAAATACAAGAATCCTTGTTTGGGCATTTGATATCTGCCGCCCGCCATGCGAGATCCTAAATCAACATCTAACTTAATCCGTAATTTACTATGTTCAAAGTCAATTTCCGCGATGCTACCCAATGTCTCTCCATCTCGGCTGCTTCTGCTTCCGGGCGGCGAATCAAACAGAATAATTTCTTCATTTCGCGCCTTTTTTAGCCTTTCGCGAAAGTCGCCCAATTCTAAGGGATTTTCCTCATAGCCATCAAGAGTTGCGGAATTACGCTCAATTTCAAAAGTGACGATTTTGAAGCCGGAACCGTAATTATGACCGCGGAAAGGCACGCAAAATTGACGCGCTTCCGCGATGCGTTTTTCCACATTTAAAAAAGTATGCCAAACTTTTAGTTGTTCCGTAGTTGGTATGTGTCTGTCGTCCCAAAATGGCATTTGTTGGACGCGGGCGATCGACTTTACAGGAATTGGCGATCTACTCTTAGCCAAAAGTCGCAACTGAACCGGCAAAGAATACCCATCTTTCCTCCCTCTGGGAACCGCCACCAAACCAGCATCCAGCAGTTTTAAACCGCCAATTCCGTCTTCACAGCGTACAGTTGCTAACAACCGCAAAGTGCGATCGGCTTTTTGCAACAATTGGGGTAATTCAAAATCATCTCCATCCGTAGCAAGGAGCAATTCCCAGATTTCTTCTTCCGAAAATCTCTCATTTACCTTTTGGCGGCGCACGTAGAAAAGATTGTGGGATTTCCCAGCTATCTCCGACATCAGAATTTCCGCACGCTCTTTGCATTCCCAATCGCAATATTTCCCTAAAGCCGCTTCTCCTTCTATATCCCGAATAAACTTATTAATTGTGCGATCGCCACTAAATTTATATCCCCAATCTTCTGTTACTAAAGATGGCATATTTTGATTTTAGATTTTAGATTTTAGATTTTAGATTGGATTTAAGATTAGCACATCGGAACTTGTGCCGACAGAACCGCGACCTCCAAAAAAAAATTAAGGTGTGCATTGCACACCCTACGACCATCGCAAATTACCGTACAGGCAACGGGCGATCGAATTAAACAGTTGAGAATCAAAAGGGCGAACGATGGGACTTGAACCCACGAATGGTGGTACCACAAACCACTGCCTTAACCACTTGGCTACGCTCGCCGTATCAGTTTTAACTATAGCATCATATCTCAGCACAAGTCTAGGGGTAAGGCAAAAATATTTTGAAATATTTCTGAGCGTCCCTGAACCGGACAGATCGATGGTGCCTCAAATTCCAAGCACAGTAGGAGTTTAGCACAATTTTCGCTCTGTGCGATCGGGGTGAGCGATCGACCTGTGCGATCGGCAATTATCTCGCCCCCAGCACTCAATCGATTTTAGATTTTAGATTTTAGATTTTAGATTTTAGAATTGAAGCATTGACTTGCGCGAGATAAATTCGGGGGCTCCTTTATCGGATACAGGTTTTTTATGTCTCCACGGATGAACCACGTGGCGGGTATCCTGGATGCTTTCGGTCATGGGGCCTAGGTTCGGTAGCTTTGGCAGCGTCCCGATTCGATCCCGCGCATTAAAATAGCCTTATCAGCCCAGGCGCATCTACAGTCCAGCTTGATAAAACTCACCTCTGACACCATTTTTAAGAACAGGCAAGATGCCTGTTCCACAAAGAATGAATTTCTTTTAGGGTGGGATCTTCTAGCCCGCCCCTAAAAGCCGGATTGAGAATGGTGCAACATCTCAGATGAAATGCTTGTGGGGTTTCCCGCCCGCCCGAAAAATACAACGCAAGAAGCCGGACAGCTTATCCCACACTGCATGAGTTATCAACCATCCCTCTTGTCTCTCTTCTCTCTTCCCTCTTCCTTCGCGCAGCTTCGCGTCTTCGCGGTTCGTTTAAAAAAAAGTCTTCTGTGCAATCTAAAATCTAAAATCTAAAATCTAAAATCGATATGAGCTACTGTGTGAACCCTGAATGTCAAAATCCTCAAAACTCCAACGCCGCACAATTTTGCTTAAACTGCGGCTTTAACCTGGTGCTGAGACAGCGATATCGCCCGATTGAACTTTTAGGTAGAGGCGGATTTGGTAAAACTTTCCTAGCAATTGATGAAGACATCCCATCTCTACCCCCCTGTGCAGTCAAGCAATTTTATTTTTACGACCGTGATCCCGAAATTTTCAACAAAGCCGTTGAATTATTTCGGCAAGAAGGCGTCCGTTTAGACGAACTCGGAAAACACCCGCAAATCCCCACATTATTAGCCTGCTTTGAACAAGAAGGTCATATTTATTTAGTTCAAGAGTTTATAGAGGGATCGACTCTTAAACAAGAATTAGACCAGAGTGTCTACGATGAAAATCAAATTTGGCAACTGCTGCAAGACTTATTGCCCGTGCTGCAATTTATCCATGAGAAGCGCGTCATTCACCGGGACATCAAACCTGAAAATATTATCCGCCGCCAATCGGACAACAAACTCGTATTGATCGATTTCGGCATTGCCAAACTGCTGACTGATTCAGCAATACTCCGTTCAGCAACGCTCATCGGCAGTCAAGATTATGTAGCTCCAGAACAAATGCGCGGCAAAGTATTTCCTGCTAGCGACCTTTACAGTTTAGGGGTTACTTGCATTCGCCTGATGACGCAAGTTCCTCCCTTGGATATGTACGACTGCAACCACGAGCGCTGGTGGTGGCGCGAGTTTCTCCCCAAAGCCACGAGTATTAGCGACGAGTTAGGTGAAATTTTAGATAAATTGCTGCAAACTCGTCTCACTCAGCGGTACAGTTTTGCTACGGAAGTTTTGGACGATATCAAAGCAGCTTTAGATATTCGCCATCAAAATTTGCTTTCGCCCCAAAAGCCGATCGCTCCTGCTCTTAATAATAGCGACAACTCGGCCGATATCAACGCGCTACAAACTCCTGATTCTCCGATTTTACCCACAAATGCCGTAGCCAATTCCGCAGAAACTTTTCCCTTATCTGTTACTTCAAATACTTCAAATCTCGATCCAACCCTAATTTCTGCACGGGGAGTTGATTATACCAAACTGCGAGATTTTTTGTCAAACAAAAAGTGGAAAGAAGCCGATCGCGAAACTTGGGGCTTGATGTGTCAGTCTCTTTCTCAGCCACCGGGTACTCAGCTAGAAATTAGCCAAATTTACCAGCTACCCTGCGAAGATTTGCAAACAGTCGATCGCCTTTGGTTGCGCTACAGTCAAGGTCGGTTTGGCTTCAGCGTCCAAAAGGAGATTTATGAAAGCGTTAAGGGAGACTATATCAGATTTTGCGATCGGGTCAACTGGCAAACCTACAATTCTGCTACTACTTTAGGGCAGATTAAATTTAGTCAGCAAGCACCAATCGGACACCTCCCCTCTCGCAGTTGGGTTGGCGGCATTCAGTGGCTGCGACACCTCGATGCCCTATCAGCAAAATTAACCGAGTGCGACAATAATCCTGCTCCTAAATTGTAATTCGGTCTACCGACTCACTAAGTATAATTTCATATTTAAACTCTACCGGAAAGCAGAGAAATTTGTTGAGCTAGATGTATCCATCGACCGAGGCTCGGTGCGATCGCTTGTCGCACAATGGATGCTGAAGGTGAACACAGCTACAAGTCTGCAATCCTCAGACTGTAGCAACAGAATTAAAGAGAGGTATCAATCCATGTTTTTTCACAAAAAACAATTAATGGCTGCGGTGACTGTAGACCAACCCAACCCCCGTTTTGCCCAATTGCTGCTAGAACAGTTTGGCGGAGCAACCGGAGAACTGACAGCAGCTCTGCAATACTGGGTGCAGTCTTTTCACTGTGAAGATGCAGGGATTAAGGATATGCTCCAAGATATTGCAATAGAAGAATTCAGCCACTTAGAAATGGTGGGTCAACTCATAGAAATGCACACCAAAAACGTTGACCAAACAGAAGCTTACAAAAGCACTTTGTTTGCGGTGCGTGGCGTAGGCCCACACTTGTTGGACAGCCAAGGTCAAGCTTGGACGGCAGCTTATGTCAACGAAGGTGGCGATGTGGTGCGCGATTTACGCGCTAATATCGGTGCAGAAGCAGGAGCCCGCCAAACCTACGAAGAGTTGATTAAACTAGCACCAGATATGGGAACGAAAAAGACGTTGCAGTTTCTGCTGACTCGCGAAATTTCTCACACTCAAATGTTCATGAAAGCTCTGGAAGCGCTGGGCAAACTCACCGATCCGATGTTCGGCAATATTCCGCCAGATTCCACTGTGGATCTCTACTTTAACTTGTCCACAAATGGCAAGGATGAACGCGGCCCTTGGAACTCGGAACCTACTTTCAAATACATTGCCGATCCCGCTCCAAAAGCTTAATTTGAGAGTTGTTTAGCGTGTGGGGCTTAAAAGATTTAAGCCCTGTATTAAGTAATTTTTCAGCCGCCCGCCTTCTTTTGTAAGGTGGGCGGCTTAGAAAATTTAAGCCCTGTGTTGAGTGCGTAGGTTGGGTTGAGGAACGAAACCCAACATTTTCTCTACAATTTTCCTTAACTGAACCTTATTGATTTTTAAGCCGCGCACCGTAGGATATCGAACTTTTGTGTTGAGTATTTTTCAAGTCACGGGCCCAACGGTGTTATAATTATTTGAAATTCGGCTCGAACATTAACATCAAATCCATATTGAAATTGCGCTCATCCACCTATTTATTAGTTTCTCACGGCAGCCGCGACCCCAGACCTCAAGTAGCTTTGGAAAACCTAGGTCAACTGCTGTCTCAAAATTTGGCTGACTCGTTCCCAGCAGTAGCAACCGCCACCTTAGAACTAGGGCCCGCACCGCTGCACGAACAAATTTGCAGTTTTGGCGAACGTACCCTGTCCCTGGGACTGACAGAATTGCAAATCCTGCCTGTATTTTTATTGCCTGGTGTTCACGTCGCCGAAGACATACCGGCAGAGGTCGAAATTGCCCAACAAACTTTTGGTGACAAGCTAAAAATTGAATTGCGCCCGCATTTAGGTTCCCAGGAAGCAGGCTTAACAAAATTGGTAAAAAGTCAGATGGAAGAGGTGACTTTTCTCCCCAATCTGCTATTGCCAAAATGGATTTTATTATCTCACGGCAGCCGTCGCCCCGGAGGTAACTCGACAGTTGAGGAAATCGCCAGCCAACTCGGTGCGGTGGCAGCTTATTGGTCGGTAAAGCCGAGTTTGTCAGAGCAAATTGAGAGTTTGGTTCGTGGTGGACAGCAGCAAATAGGGATTGTGCCATACTTCTTATTTAATGGAGGAATTACAGATGCGATCGCCAAAAATGTCGCACAGCTAAAGCAGCAATTTCCAGCGGCGGAACTTCATCTCGCAAATCCTCTAGGCCCAAGTGTACAATTAGCAGACTTAATTGGGAATTTAATTCAAGAATGAACCGCAGAGGCACAGAAGAGGTAAAGGAAGCAAGAAAAATGTCTTTAGGAAAAGTGTATTTAGTAGGTGCGGGGCCGGGAGATCCGGGTTTGATGACTTTGAAGGGAAAAGCTTTGTTAGAGTGCGCGGATGTGGTGATTTACGACGCTTTAGTCAGCCCTCAAATTTTGGCAGCAATCAACCCCCAAGCAGAACGAATTGATGCCGGAAAACGCAAAGGGCGTCACTCGTTAATGCAGGATGAAACAACTCAGCTAATGATAGAAAAAGCTGGAGATAATGCGATCGTAGTTCGTCTCAAAGGCGGCGATCCGTTTATCTTCGGCCGCGGTGGCGAAGAAATGGAAGAGTTGGTAAAAGCTGGAGTTTCTGTAGAAGTCGTCCCCGGTGTAACTTCTGGGATTGCGGCCCCTGCTTATGCGGGCATTCCTTTAACACATCGATCGTACAGTTCCTCAGTCACCTTTGTCACCGGCCACGAATCAGCGGGAAAATATCGGCCGGAGGTAAATTGGCAGGCGATCGCCCGTGGCTCCGAAACCATTGTAGTATACATGGGAATCCACAATTTGCCTTACATTATCGGCCAGTTAACAGATGCAGAATTAAGTGCAGAAACGCCCATAGCATTAGTGCGCTGGGGAACGCGGCCGGAACAAGAAGAATTGATCGGGACTTTGGGTACAATTGTAGAGCAAGTTGAGGCGATCGGATTTGCAGCACCTGCGATCGCAGTCATCGGAAATGTCGTCAATTTGCACTCGATATTGTCGGGCTGTCGGCCAGTTTCTCAGACTGTAGAATAAGCGAAAAAATTGCCCCTAAATCCTCGTAGGGTGCGCCCGGCCGCGCACCTTACTGCTAAATCTATTTTTGGCGATTAGTTATGCTCGCCAACAACTAAGGATCGCGAATTAAATAACTTACAATTTTAATTGTTATTGTGGGATGGGCGTCTCGCCCGTCCAAAAAGGACGGGCGGGACGCCCATCCAACTTTCAAGAGTGGAAGTTATTTAATTCTCATTCCTAACAACCAACCACTAACTAATGACTAATGACTGAGGACTAATGACTAATGACTAATGACTTAACGCGCCACCTGCCGCATATATTCCCCCCACAACTGGGCGGCATTTGAACTACCTCCCGCAGTCGGAGAATTATCATCATTTCCCAACCAAACTCCTGTCACCAGTTGCTGACTCGGAATATAACCGACAAACCACAAATCTCTATTATCATTAGTCGTGCCTGTTTTTCCAGCTTCTCCCAACCCCAAAGCAGCACTGCTACCCGTACCTCCCCGCACCACACCTTGCAGCATATCAGTCATCGTATCCGCTACGGCTTCCGAAACTAACTGCCGATTGGCAATGCCATCTTTTTGATACTCATAAATCACCCGGCAACTGTTAAAATCATTTCGATCTTTGCAATCGCTGCTGTCAATAATTCGCTTAATTACGTGGGGACGATTGCCCAAACCCCGATTGGCCAAAACCCCGAAAGCACCCGTTAATTGCAACACATTAACTTCACTTTCACCTAATACTAAACCAGGGTTAGAACGCAGTTCCGAAGTAATTCCCAAACGTCTTGCCATTCCCACTACATTGTCTAAACCGACATCTTGTGCAATTCTCAAAGCAACTGCATTTTCCGACTGTGCTAAACCCCGATACATATCAGCATTACCGCTGGTTCTTTCGCAGCCGCTGTAACTTTGTCCGCCCCAAGAAAGGGGGGCGCAAGAATAAGTTTTATCGGGTGAGATTCCCTGTTCCAGGGCGGCTGCATAGCTGAAAATCTTAAATGTAGAACCGGGCTGTCTCAAAGCTTGGGTAGCCCGATTAAACTGACTTTTCAAGTAATCTACGCCCCCAACTAAAGCTAAGACTTCCCCGGTTGTACTATTGAGAGTTACCACGGCTCCTTGAGAAAAACCTGCACTGGCTCCGGCATTTTCAACAGCATTTCTGAGGGAAGTTTCCGCCAACTTTTGCAGGCCGGGATTCAAACCTGTTTCTACAATAAAATTGCCTTCTCTGGCTAACTGCTCCCCCAGCAAAAACTCCAATTCGTCAAATACATAACTGTAGAAATAAGGAGCGATCGTACTTTGCAGATATTGGCGGGCTTTAGGATTGATCTCAATTCGCGATCGCCTCGCGCGATCGGCTTCTTCCTGAGAAATCGTCCCCAGTGCGCGCATCCGTTCGATCACTCGATCACGATACTGCACCGCCAACTGATAATTTTGAATCGGATTAAAACTGTTGGGAGCAGGCAAAATCCCTGCCAAAGTTGCCGCCTCTGACAAAGTTAAATCCTTCGCCGACTTCCCAAAATAAAACCGAGCCGCATCCTCAAAACCGTAAAGGTCAACTCCCAAAAACACGCGATTCAAATAAGTCAGCAACAGCTCATCTTTGCTGTAATAATTCTCCAGTTTCAAGGCAACTACAGCTTCCCGTAACTTGCGTCCCGCCGAATCTTGAGTTCCCACATAATCTCGAAACAAACTCCTCGCTAATTGCTGCGTCACAGTGCTGCCGCCTTCGCGAATTCCTCCCCCGCGAACATTGGTCAAAAGCGCGCGCAAAACTCCGATCGGATCTACTCCCAAATGCCAATTGTAGCGGCTGTCTTCCGAAGCAAGTACCGCCTTGGATAAATAAGGCGAAAAATCCTGCAATTGCTTTAATTCTAAGTGAGCGTTATTCTGAGGAGGACGCAGCGGAGTTTGCCCATCGCGGGCGTAAACAATCACGGGGCCATTGATACTTCTTGGCAGAGGCCGCACTTGAAACTTTGTCGATTCCATGCCTACCAACACGGCAATCAAAGCGGTGATTCCGCTGACGCCATAAAAGCTGTAACGCACAAGTTGCACATACCAAGGCGGCGGATATACGAATTGAATTCTGACAGCGGCGGCTAGTTCCGGCGGCCCTAAAGTGAACACGTCTCCGTGACGCAGGGACATACTTTTAACTCGCCTTTTGCCATTGTAAATGCCGTTTGTGGAGTCTTCATCTTTGATGACAAAAGGAGTCCGTCGCCGAGTATCGCGCGACAGGGATAAGTGCACGTGACTGACAACGGGATTGCGAACTACAATATCTGAAGATTTGGACGATCGACCTAACAAATATCGATCGCCCAACAGCGGATAAACCTCAGCTTTAGCTGCACCCGCATCCTGCACCCACAGTTCGGGTACTTTGGCATTAGGTTTCAGCGCTAGCTGGTTAAAATTAACCTTAGCAATAGTCTGGACTGCTTGGGTAATCGCACCCAAGACGGTTTGAGGTTTGCGGGGCGGCGGCGGTGGGGTCATATTTCGCTGTGCACTACGATCGAGCGATCGGCTCTTGCACCATTCTACTCGCAACTTTTGGCTAATTTCACGATCGGCTCACACTCTTAGGGCGATCGTCGGCTAATGGCGATCGATTTTGGGGTGATTGGTGAACCCGCAAGGCCAGCAGTTGATTGAGCAAATCTCCACCCAGCCACAACAAATCCCGATCTCACCAGGAAATTAAATTATCATAAACTTGCCCCAAAATTAATACTTTCGATAACATTTATAGCGGTTCTCAAGCGTGGTGAGGTATGGGGTGAGTCCTATGCCCTATGCCCTATGCCCGCGAGAGCACCTCATGTTACTGAGGATCGCGAATTAAATAACTTACAATTTTAATTGTTATTGTGGGATGGGCGTCCCGCCCGTCCTTTTTGGACGGGC
>NZ_JAUBUB010000074.1:21689-32708 GCF_036705265.1 Microcoleus sp. B4-C2 | reverse complement strand
TGTGGGATGGGCGTCCCGCCCGTCCTTTTTGGAGGGGCGGGACGCCCATCCCACAAACTTGTGGAAGTTATTTAATTCTCATTCCTTACTTAAATGCGAAGATACAATTTACGTTGCGCGAGTCCTGAAAAACGTTAAAGTAAGAAACAACTCGGAAATTGTAAAGGTTTGCTTGAAAGTTCGGCTGATGGGAGATCGGGAGAACCAGTCAATTTCTAATTTAGGTGAAGTGGGGAGTGCCGGCGATCGCCATACTGCATCAGAAGCACTGTGGCTGCGCGATCGAGCCTTGGCAGCTACTAGCAGTGGCATTGTCATTGCTGACGCCAATGCACCAGATTGTCCCATAATTTATTGCAATCCGGCCTTTGAACGGATGACGGGTTACTGCGCCAGTGAAATCTTGGGGCGTAATTGCCGATTTTTGCAAGGCCCGGATACCGATCGAACTACTGTAGCTAAAATCCGCGAGGCCTTGCGCCAAGGTCGAGAAATCCAGACACCAATTAAAAATTACCGCAAAGACGGCACTCCTTTTTGGAGCAAATTATCGCTATCTCCCGTGCGAGACGACAACGCTAATTTGACTCACTTTGTAGGAGTTCAATCTGACTTGGCGGAACCAATATGTGAAGTGCAGCAAGCATTGCAGCAAGCTAACGACCAACTGCAAACGATTTTGGAAGCAGTTCCGGGCACAGTATCTTGGATTAGCTCGGATTTGCGCTATTTGGGGGTTAACCAGCACTTAGCCAAACTGCATGGTTTGCCGCCGTCGGCTTTTGTCGGTCAAGATATTGGTTTTCTGGGCGCTAGCTCGGATTTTAACTCTTTTGTGGTGGAGTTTTTTGCCGACGACGCTACGGAAGCGGTTAAAGAACTCAACGTTAAGGTACAAACCGACGGAGGAGAGTCGGAGGGATACTATTTGATTGTGGCTCAAAAGTACGATCGGGGCAAAGCAGCTTGTCTGGTAGGGATTGACATTACCGAGCGCAAGCGGGCAGAAGAAGCTCTGGTGCTGACTCGCAAGGCGGTGGAAAGTTCGAGTGACGCGATCGGCATCAGCGATGCGAACGGCACTCACATCTATCAAAATCAAGCGTTTTCTCAGCTATTTGAATGGGACACGGCAGAGGAATTTAAACTAGCCGGAGGTATATCGGCAGTTTTTACTGACCCCGCAGTGGCCAGGGAGGTACTCGACACGATCGCCCAAGGTTATTCTTGGTTTGGTGAAATTACCAACCGCACTAAAAGCGGTGAAACTTTGCAAGTGTTGCTGCGGGCCGATGCTATTAAAGACGCTACAGGGAAAATTGTCGGTCTGATTTACATGAATACCGATATTACCGATCGAAAGCGCACGGAACAAGAGCTGCGGCAAAGCGAGAAGCGCTTTCGATCGTTGATTGAAAATGCTAGAGACATTATTGTGATTCTCGACGATAAAGGCTTTTGCCGCTATGTATCTCCTTCCCTAGAGCGGATTTTGGGCTACCCGACGGCAGAAGTGCTTGGCCGATCTATATTTGACTTGATTCACCCTGACGAATTGCTGATAGTGGATCAAGTTTTCAAAGGTGTCATGCAAATGCCGAAAGTTAGCCTGGGCATGGCGGAATACCGAGTGAAACACAAGGATGGTTCCTGGTGCGTGTTGGAAGCGGTGGCGACGAATTTGCTCGACGAACCTTCGGTGCGGGGAATTGTGGTCAACTGTCACGACGTGACTGAACGCAAGGTGGCTGAAGAACAATTGTTGCACGATGCTTTGCACGATGCGCTGACGGAGTTGCCCAACCGTGCTTTGTTGACTGACAGGTTGGGGCAAGCTTTTGCCCGCGCCCAACGGCATCCAACCTATCAGTTTGCGGTGCTGTTTCTGGATTTGGACAGGTTTAAGGTGATTAATGACAGTCAGGGACACCGCACGGGCGATCGGCTGTTGGTGGCTGTGGCTCGCCGTCTCTTGACTTGTTTGCGGCCAGGGGATACGGTGGCTCGTCTGGGGGGAGATGAGTTTGTGATTTTGCTGGAGGAAATTCACGGTGTTGATGAGGCGATCGCCCAAGCAAAGGCAATTCTCAAAACGATCGAACGACCGCTTTATTTGGAAGGTAATAAAGTTTTAATTACTGCTAGCATCGGCATTGCCTTAAGTACCGACAAATATCAGTGGCCGGGAGATATTTTGCGCGATGCTGATATTGCGATGTACCGCGCGAAAGCTCTCGGTAAAGCTCGCTACGAAGTTTTTACCAGTGCGATGCACACTCAGGCTGTGGCTTTGATGCACTTGGAACACGATTTACGGGAGTCGGTTGAAGAACTAAATTTGAAATATTCGATAGTGGATTTTGCCTGTGGGACGGCGGCGGAAAACTCGCCGATGAGTGAAATTGATCGCAGATTGGAGCGTCCGAAGTCGCAATTGCCTACTTTAAAATTGGAATGTCCTTTTACTGTTTATTATCAGCCGATAGTTAGTTTGAAAACTGGCTCAGTTATCGGATTTGAGGCGCTGGTGCGCTGGCTGCACCCGGAACGGGGTTTAGTTTCCCCGATGGAATTTATTGCGATGGCGGAGGAAACTGGGTTAATTATGCCTTTGGGTTTGTGGGTTTTGAACGAAAGCTGTCGCCAAATTATTAAGTGGCAGAGTTTGAATTTACCTGTGGGAAATTCGCGGCTGACTGTAGCAGTAAATCTTTCCGGGAGGCAGTTTGCGGAACCGGAATCCATCGAGCAAATTAAGCAAGTTTTGCAGGAAACGGGTGTTGATGCTCGCTGTTTGAAGTTGGAGATTACTGAGAGTGTGGTGATGGAAGATGGGGAAGCGGCGGCGGCGATGCTTTCGCAGTTGAGAGACTTGGGGATTGATTTGTGCATTGATGATTTTGGTACTGGTTATTCGTCTCTGAGTTATTTGCACAAGTTCCCGATTAATATTTTGAAGGTCGATCGCTCTTTTGTCAGTCGCATCGGGGAAATGGGGGAAAATTTGGAAATCGTGCGGGCGATCGTCATGCTGGCCCGCAGTTTGGGGATGGAGGTAGTCGCAGAAGGTGTCGAAACCGCCGTCCAATTGGCTCAAATGCGGTCGATCGGCTGCGAGTACGGCCAGGGATACTTTTTCTCTAAACCTCTCGATAGTGAGGCAGCTACAGCCTTGTTGAGGCGATCGCCGAAATGGTGAACTGAACCAAATATTTAACCGGAGCAAATTGCTTGATTGTCAATAAGGGCGATCGATCTTTTCGTACTCAATGCCTTGAGTGTTAAAATCAAAATTGAGTATAATAGAAAACTATCGAGATAGGTAAAAATATATGTCTCAATCTGTTGTGCCAGCAGTCGAAGAAAAACAGATCGATACTTCCCCGACATTAACTTTTGAAGAGTACAGAGTTTATCAAAGCAATGACGATGTACAATATGAATTGTACAAAGGCAAATTAATACCGATGGCAACGGCTAGCGCATTACATACAAGCATCTGCGAATTTTGGGTTTATAAATTGCAGCGTTACCTAGCGGAACATAATCTGGATTTAGTCGTAAAAACTTCTGTGGGAGTCAGAACAGAAGATGCTACATCCCGCATTCCCGATGTAGTTGTTTGCACAGAAAGTTTGTGGCAACAAGTTCTTGCCAGACCCGGTTCTGGCATCTTAGACTTGAGCGAAACACCTTTATTTGTAGTAGAAGTAGTGAGCCAAGATCGGCGAGCAGATTATGTAGTTAAACGAGGAGAGTACGAACTAGCTAACGTGCCGGAATATGTGATTGTTGACCCAACAGAAAATAGACAGCGGGTGCGAGTTGCGGCATTTCCCGAAGGTGAAGAAAGTTATGCACAGATAGATTATTTGCCGGGAGATGACATGGTATCTGTAGTATTTCCAAATCTGAGATTATCAGTCAATGAAATATTATATCCCCCATTGGTAGAAGGGTTAATTAAGGCAGAACAAGCTCAATTGCAGAAAGCTGAAAGGTTGGCGGCGAGGTTGCGGGAATTGGGCGTAGATCCTGATGCTGTGTAGGAAATTGGATGAAGTACGCGCGAGCGAAGCTATCCCGAAGGGAATCGCCCTTGACGTATCTCAATCATCTAGCGGCAAGTCGCGCAGGAAATAAAAGCGATCGCGCCCTAAATCTTGGCCTTTAATTCGCCCTAAGTAACCCGTCAAAGGTGAGGAAAGTTCTATTAAAATTTCGTGCATTTCTTTATCTTTTAAAGGTTGGGGCGACATAGAAAACGTATAAGCACCGTGAAGCTGATTAAATTCAACACTTGTTGATGTTGTTTTTTCCAAAAAGTCTTTGACTAGCTGAACTATTTGCGATCGCACTTTAAGCTTTTCCCGCACATCGTCAATATAGCGATTAACCTTAGCATCGGCTTCCTCACCAAACGGCTGTTGTTCCAAACAAGGTTTTAACTGTAATAAATCGATCGAACCTGGTTGCTTAGCTTTCAATTCAACTAATCTTTGCAATGTTTCCGGGCGAATTACATTCATTTTACTACCAATAGCTGCTTGATTAGCTGGATTAGTTAAAGGCCCAGCCGCCAAAATAATTTTAACGGATCGATCGAACCTATCTTGACCCAAATGAGTCAAGCCTAAATGAACCAATTGAGCGGTGACACTATTAGGTACACTTTCATGTTTGCTAGCTTTGCACTCTCCCGCTACTGGATATGGAGTCTCGCAATAAAAGTCTAAACCACCAGCGCCGCCTGTTGATTCTGGATTGAGACTAGCTTTCGGATTGGTGTTAGAATTGGCAAATCCTAGCTTGATAAAACTTTTGCGGACTAACTTTTCAAATGTATTACCATCGCTAGAGTTGCCAATTTGTGCGATCGCACTTATCCATGCTAAATCCGGGTCTGGTTGTGTTGTGGGTAATTTTTCCGACCAACCTAGAAACATTTTGATTTCTGCCTCTAGTTGTTTGGCTTTTGGGTTGGTGGTGGATAAATGCACTAATACACTTTGCAACTCTTCCAATTCTGGATGTTCAGGAGGCTCTAGTTTTTCCAGCTTTTGACGGCGTTTAGCAAAGATAGACTCGCTCAACACAGGCGTTGAATCAGTAACATTTAGAGACTTTGGCAAAGGTACAAAATTGCCGCTGGGATGCACTGGCATTTCTAGCGGCTGAGGTAGCAAATAAACCCGCAGGTAAGCTACAAAAATAAAAGGACGCTGCTGGAGAATTTGCTGTAATGCCTCTGTTTTCCAGATGGTTAATCGCGACAAAGCTTCTAATGATTCCGCCTCATTCACCATTTGGCACAATTCGCACTTAGCCCAAGCTTTGATCGAAACTTTATCTGAAACTACCAGTGGGAGTTCTAATTGCCCTGACTCTGGAAACAAGCTCATTTGCTTAGGTTTCATCAAGGGCATATTAGAATTATCGGCTGGATACAAAGCAAATGTCCGCCCCGGATTCAGAAACATCCGAGGCATAGCTGCAATCATTCGTCCTTGGATTAAAGCTTCAATATCTGGAACTGGTAAAGCCAGTGCTGTTTGAAGCAAAATTGATTGGTTCATACTTAACTAAATTGGTCGCTTAGATCGCCATCATCTGTATCATCACTGCTGGTAGGGTTGAAAATATCATCTAAAAGTTGGAGTTCATCTTCCTCATCAACCACAGGCATTTGATTCGACGGATCGCTCAAAATTTCTCGCAGTAAAAGATTGTCAAAAGTGAGCTTTTTCTGAGATATCAAATCAAAAACCTCGTCTTGGGTTAAATTATACTCTGTGCATTTTTCATAAACAGCACGGAGAGCAAATAACGGTTTTATTTGCTCTTCAATCAAGTACACCAACTCACCGCCTTTTTCTACTGATACGAGTTGTTCTAGTAGCTTGTATGCTGGAGAGTTTTTGCTCATTTTCTCTATTTTTGATTGGGAACGGACTAAACAACCGCGAGTCAAATCAAATTTTTGATAATCAATTAAGCGTTTTAATCCAGCAACTAAGTCAGCTTGAGAAGTTTGAATGACTGCAACACCAATCTTGATTTTTTTTCCATTTTCTACACCAATTATCTTGAAATCAATCCAATTCGCATTTTGTAATTTTGGCTTAACCTCTGTCATAATGTTATTTATTTTTACATTATCTACAGTCTCACCTATCAGAGTTAAAAAGCCAAAGCAAATAGCATTAGCAATTGTGAAACTATCCTTCATATCCTCTCGGATGTCTTCCTCAAGTTCCTTGGTAAAAGCAAGCTCAAACCGTTCAGCAGGATCTTCTGGAAGTTCAGGCGTTGGAGGCATAAAAACTTTAAAATTCTCGGCACACCATATCAAAGCTTCGCGTACAGTTGGCTTACCTCTGCCATATTCTCTCAGTTGACTTTCCTCAAATGGGTAGACCGGATGAGGAGGGTTTAAATTCCTGACTTGATAAAAATCTTGCAACCATAGTTTGACTAAATCAACTAAATAATCGCCATTCAAGTAGTTTAAATCGATTGGTTTTCGCTGCGTGTATGTTGAAACTCGATCGGCTATACTACCAGGCATCATATTAACTGTTTGTTGCCAAGTATCGGGCGCCATTACTGTGATAATAACTAAACCTTGACTGAGTTCTGATTGTTCGAGAGTATCGTACAAACGCTTAACAAGATCGGCAATCACCTGCGGTGTTGTCAAGCCATCATCTCTACAACTTGTCTTTACATCTATTTCATCAAAACAAATGATGATAGGACGGTAGTAACTCACCAAATTTAAAATTTTCTGGACATTGTTAAGAGATTCTACTTCTCTCTCCTGATTAGTCTTGCCGGAATTAGTCGGCAATCCTAGTTCCTCAGCTTTAGATTTATCTAACTCTTCACCAGACAACCATTTGATAGCAAAAGGTGTTTCAGTGTCTGATAATGTCCACAAAACCGCTCGAACAATATAAGGGTCTACATTTGATCTTGTCTTAAGAAATTGCTTAGTTAGGGCTTTCATGTAATTTTTATTTTTAGTAGCCCAACTAGCACATACTTGATCAAATTGATCGAGTAGTTTTTGAGGAGAAAGATTTGGTGTAGCAGGATTAATAGCTTTGAAACATTCGTTAGCCATTGCTGCTGCTATTTCCTGGCATTGCATGACACCTTGGCTACTTATTCGACTTAAACTGTTAACTAAAGTTTGCTGAAATTGGTATTTGATAAAGTTCAAGTCGGTGTAATTGTTAACACTCGCATAAACGAATAAAGCATTACCATTGCTTTCTAGCCTGTGGCGAGTACGATTCAAAATGTGGCTTTTTCCCACTCCCATTGAAGCAGTTAATACCAGTGAAGTCACCTTTTCTTGACTAGATTGACTTGTCTTTACTTTTTTAACTGCCTGAAAAATTGCATCGGAAGCATGAGCATTTAGAGTAGGAAGATCGGGGAACCCTTTCCCCCAAATATCTTGCTCTTTGACAATGCCAGCTTTGCTAAATGGATTGTGATTTTGAATTGCAGCATTCAGGGCTTCTATCGGGGAAACTGGTATATTGTTCATGGTTATCGGGTGTGAGGTAACGAACTACAAAAAGATTGAGAACAATTTTATGGATTTAAGCGCTTGGCGTAGTAACGCAATGTACCACCAGGAATGATGATTGAGTCTTCACGTTTATCTGGGGTGATGTCTGGGGTTTCCCCTGCCATTAGCTGAAAAATATCAGTAGCCTGCATTTCCAACAGCCATTCATTGAACTCCGATCGCCCTACCCTTTCCCCGATCGCCCGACGCATCCGATAAATCGGCACTAAATCGTCTAAGTTATAATCCCGGTTCAAGCTGTCATACACATCGAGCGCCACAGCCTTAAAATCGTTATATGATGCGATCGTCCCTACATCCCCCTTCCCCGCCTCAACCCGAACACTTGCCGCACCATCCTGATGCCGAATCCACTTCAACAAAGAATTTCCCAGCCGAGTACCAATTTGAGAACCATCAAACTCAAACAAAGAATCCCGACTTTTCAGCCCCTGCGCTAAAACTTCTTTCCCCTTCGCCGTCAATTCCACCAGCGTCACCCGATTTACCAGCGAATACTCGATCGCCCCAGTCGCCTGCAACTCGCCCAGCACTTCCACATATCTCTGACTCGTCTCATTAGTCCGCACAATCCGCTTAGTCAACTCCCCCTTTTTCACCTTCATCTTCCCGCCGCTCAAATCCCACAAATTCAGTAGTACCCGAACTTTCGCCTTCGCATCCCACACCGCTTGCTCTTCCGGTGTCAAAGTTATAGGCACCGCAACTTCACTTTTCTCAGACATATCCATACCTTTAAATACTTGTTTTTACTTTTAAATTTTACCAGAAACCTTGCTGGCAAACATTTAAACTTTTCCGCAAGCACGCGGGCGAACCTGCGAATAACTTATGCTTATTTCATTGTTAAATAATTTTGTCACTCATCACCACAGTAAAATTCGATTACCAAAAAGATGAGGATTGACTAAAAACTTGTGAATTGATAAAATAAAATGTTTGATACATTATCGCAATTCTAATTCTCTGCACCAAATGCGATCGAAACATTTTTAAGCACAGCTCGCTAGGCTCTAGCAACCTCAACAAATGTAGCGATCCCAACCGCAGCTAATAACCCGGAAATCAGCCTAACTGCGACTTTAGTTCAATGCCCGATTCAGTCTTTAGAAAGACGAATGCAACCTAAACATCTTGTTACATTGCAATGGCAATCAAAACATTGAACAAGATTTTACCCATGAAAACTATTCCCGACCAAATTTCCAACATCAAAGAAAAACTTCCCGACTTTACTCCCACCCCTCCTGGTTTAAAAGCTCAAGCATCTAGCCACGACCTCAAAGCCCGTTTAGATTGGGGCGAACCCGGACTCACAATCATCGACGCCCGTGACTTTGAAACCTTCACTAAAAGCCACATTACCGGCGCCGTACCGATGCCAATAGACGAATTAGTAGAGCGAGCACAATCGAGTTTAGAACCCATCCGCGACATCTACATCTACGGCGAAAACGACCAACAAACCGCCGAAGCTGCCAATCTTCTCCGCGCAGCAGGCTTTCAAAAAGTAGCCGAACTAAAAGGCGGAATTCCTGCTTGGAAAGCCATTGACGGCCCCATCGACGGCGCTACCGAACACGATACTCCCGGCCCCGACGCCTACAACGTTTTCTCTCGCTTGCAACACCACGCCGAAGCGCAGAAAGTCAACAAATAACCTCAGATTGCCGGCAGAATTAGCCCACAGAATCTGACACTTAATAAACCCGGTATCGCAAAAGTTACCGGGTTTATTAGACCTCTTGCAAAAATCCTTTTCCTCCCTCAATTAATGGGACGGGCAAGATGCCCATCCCACAAGAAAAAATAACTCTTGTGGGATGGGCATCTTGCCCGTCCCAATTATTTTTGCAAGAGGTTTATAGATATGAACTTATACTAAATCCTGCCTCAATTTTCTTAGCAAACAGTATATGTAGGGTGCGTCGCCCTCAAAAATCTTAAATAATATCCACAATCTTTGAGGGACGCACCTGACACAATATTTCAGCAAACAAACCCACACTCATTATTGTTGAAAGACGAGGCGAGAATTAGTATAACTTCCTGCCATCCAAATATGCCTTAACTTCCCCAAACATTAGGCGGTTTGCATCAAAAGTAATCCGTTTAACAGCCTCCTCAAAAGAAAGCCAAGCAGAATTTTGAACCTCCTCCTCTTGCAAAACAACTTCCATCGAATTGACAAAACCTAAAAAATAAGTCACACTCTTTTGAATCGGCTCCCCATCCTTAACAAAAGAATAGTGTTCCGTAAAACTGGGCTCATCCAGCATTTCAAAATCCGATATACCTGTTTCCTCCTCAAATTCCCGCCTTGCCGTTTCCGCAGGAGATTCCCCCGGATTCGCGTGACCTTTCGGAAACGCCCAATGTCCCGCTTGATGTTGAATCAACAAAAACAAAGCATCAGCTTCCTTTCCAAAAATCGGCACAATCCCAAAACATTCATCTTTCATTTTCCTGATATTTCCTATTAACTATTAGTTTTTTTTAGTCCGCGTAAGCGAACTTAATTTGTGTAGATGCGATTTCAATCGCCGAGTCTCTGAAATTCCCACCCCAAGCGAGTTTGCTGTTCATAAACCCGCTTCAAAGTATTAACATCCCTCGCAGAAATAGGCGGAGGATTTCTCACCTGAGAAAAATAAAGCACATCAGTTTCCATCAAACTGTGGCCCCAAATTCCCAAAGCGTGACCCAACTCGTGCCGCGCCGTCGCCGGAATATACTTACCCACTTGAGTCGGATTCAGATAAACCGAAAACCGATGAGATAACACAGTTTTATCCCCATCCCGACGGGCGTACAATTCATAGGTAGCCTCTCCAGAACGCGATCGCAAAACCCCTTGACGCAAAGGCGGAGCCCGACGTAAAATCCTAATATCAGCCACCTCCGAACTATCCACGACTTCCAAAGGCAAATAAACCCCCCATTCTCGCACCACATCCAACACAGCCGCCACCCATTCTTCAGACTTATTAGCATCAACAGGACGCTCAACATAAACCTGAATCGGAAACTTCGACCACAACAAATGACCGAAATTCGGTGGCTTAACCTGGTCAAAATAATCACCGCTATCCGTGGAATCTTGCCAATTTGCTAGCGTTGGCGGCAAAGGATGAACCTGTGGATTCGGCAAACTATTGGGGAGAGAAGAAAGAGTCGCCGCCGGAGTATTAACCTGAGTAAAAATTATCAGGCTAAAACAACATACAGCCAATCCCAAACCAGCCAGCAATCGAGGTTTTACCGTAAGTTTCCACAACCGCATTTTTCTGACTGCACTTAAATTTCATCTTTAGGGCGGGCTAGAAGCCCAACCCCTACTCCCCACAATAATTTATTTATGTGGCACGGGCGTCTCGCCCGTGAACTAATGTTTATGTGGCACGGGCGTCTCGCCC
>NZ_JAUBUB010000074.1:0-21589 GCF_036705265.1 Microcoleus sp. B4-C2 | reverse complement strand
GTGAACTAATGTGGCACCGGCGTCTCGCCCGTGAACTAATGTGGCACCGGCGTCTCGCCCGTGAACTAATGTGGCACCGGCGTCTCGCCCGTGAACTAATGTGGCACGGGCGTCCCGCCCGTGAGCTATCTGCCCTTAAAAATCGAAATCTTATAACTTAGGCGTCAACCAACCAGCACTCAAAATCACAGTCAAACCCATAAAAACAATAGACAGACCCCAAGTAATCCGGTTCAGACTTGTTTCTGCACTCTTGGCGCTGGTAAACAATTGAGCTTGTCCGCCAATCCCTCCAATACCATCGCCTTTAGGACTGTGCAGCAACACAAAAATCACAAGTCCTAAAGCAGACAAAGACCAGATAACTTGTAACACAGCAACAATATTCATAATCGGGGGGAATTGGTAATTAGTAATCGGTAATTTATTATGATATCAAATTTGGTCGATCGCCCGCAATTTATGCAGAGACACTCCCAGAGCCCAAGGCGTGTCAGCTTAAGCCTAAAACCCTTGATAAGTATCGCTTTTACCTGAGTCTAGATCCCCCTAAATCCCCCTTAAGAAGGGGGACTTTGATCCATTTCCGGTCCCCCCCTTCTTAAGGGGGGCTAGGGGGGATCGAGGCCTAATCGTCAAACAGCAGACCGGTATTACGTTTGACGTTAAGTTGACACCTATGGGCAGTGCCGTCCCTACCTGTAGCGAGATTTGACCCAGACTTTCTACAATCGGACTCGCACCGGAGTGCGATTGGCACGAACTTCAAACTCAGCCGATCGAATCATAGAACGTCCCGTCATCTCCGGGGGCTGAGGCAACCTCAACAGCTCCAGAATCGTCGGGGCAATATCCGCCAAACAACCATCCGTCCTCAGAGGAACATCCGTTCCGTGACCCGGAATCTTCCGGCCTTCGCCCTCTACCATAATAAACGGCACCGGATTAGTAGTGTGAGCCGTCCAGGGATTCCCGTCCTCGTCAAACATCTGCTCAGCATTGCCGTGGTCAGCAATAATAATTGCCGTTCCGCCAGCTTTACTAATAGCGCTCAACAGCCGCCCCAAACATTTATCCACAGTTTCGATCGCAATTATCGTCGCATCCATCATCCCCGTATGACCAACCATATCCGGGTTAGCGTAATTAATCACCATAAACGAATAGATGCCTTTTTCCAAAGCCGTCACCACCCCATCCGTCACCAACTCCGCCGACATCTGGGGCGCCTCATCGTAAGTCCCCACCATCGGGCTCTGCACCAATTCCCGGTGTTCCCCGATAAAAGGCTCTTCCAGACCCCCATTAAAAAAATAAGTCACATGAGCGTACTTTTCAGTTTCCGCCGTCCGCAACTGCTGCAAACCGTGCTTAGAAATCACCTCGCCCAGAATATTGTTCAAATTCTGCGGTTCAAAAGCCACCATTACCGAAAGTTTCGGGTCGTACTGAGTAAAAGTCGCAAACGCCAGCGGCTCAATTAACTGCCGTTCAAACCCCTTAAAATCGGGAGATACAAAAGCCTGAGTCAATTCTCTAGCCCTGTCCGGGCGAAAATTGAAGAAAATTAGCCCATCCCCGGATGCCACGGCCCCCCGCGCAATTCGAGTCGGAACAGCAAACTCGTCGGTCACTCCTTCAGCATAAGAGGCCTGCAACACATCCACAGCCGATCGACCGTCAGGAGCACCCTCAGTCGTCATCACCTCGTAAGCGCGCTGCACCCGATCCCAGCGCTTGTCCCTGTCCATCGCGTAGTAGCGACCACTAATGGTCGCAATCCGACCGACCCCGACCTCTGCGATATAACTTTCAATCTTGCCTAGAGCTTCGACACCCTCTTTCGGAGTAGTATCACGGCCGTCTGTAATCGCGTGAATGCAAACATCAGAAATTCCCTGTGCCTTTGCTAATTGCAGCAAACCCTTAATATGACTGAGATGGGAATGAACCCCACCTTCAGAACAAAGACCAGTTAGGTGCAACTTGCCGCCCGTGGCGCGGACTTTCTCGCAAAGCCCAACCAGCGCGCGGTTGTCCAGCAAAGAACCATCTTCCACTGCATCCGAAATCCGCACCAACTCTTGAGGAACGACGCGGCCCGCGCCCAGATTCAAGTGACCAACCTCTGAGTTACCCATTTGCCCGTCTGGCAGCCCTACCGCCCGGCCCGATGTTTTAATCAGAGTTCTGGGATAAGCGGCCCAGAGACTGTCCATCACGGGTGTTTTCGCAGCGGCGATCGCATTTCCGTCTTTTTCTTCACGATAACCCCAGCCGTCTAGAATAATCAGCACTACAGGAGATACAGACGCTTGTGCCATGCGAATACCTTATTTACAATAGTTAATTTCTCGATCGTCATGATTTCCGATTTGGCGGAACCTCTGCCGCTAATCAGTTTACATATTTTCTCGGCTCCGGCTGAACAATGCCAACCAAAATTCCCTCAACCACAGCATTTTGGGAACTAACTTCGACCTGCTTGGCGAATTGTTTAATTGATTGCCTTGGCTTGTACTGTGAATCGTTGTCGCAGACTGTTACCGATCTCACCAACAGCAGCCGTGCTTTTTTGGCCGGATTTCACAAAAAAACTCGGTAAGTGGGAAGCTCAGCGGCTTTAGCCCTGAGAGGAAAACGTCGCGGCGATTTCAATCGCCTTGAATCCCCTTTCGGGGTTGAAGAGGGAATTTAATCAACCTCTCCAGTGAGGTATGGTTGCCTCAATCTCCCATTACTGGGTAAAGTTAGCTTCGCCAATGTTTTAAGAGCTTGTTAGGCTGAAAGCACTGTTCCAGTGACTTTAGAACTGTTTAACCTTCAGCGACAGAGCAGGGGACTAGCTTCGCATCCCAGGGTGTCATGACTCAAAAAACGTAGCCAGTTAAGGCGATAGCTGGTCAGTACAGCTTGCTCGATTTCTCTTACAAGCTCAGTGGCTTTAGCCCTGAGTTACTGACGGATAGTTTAACCGTCGGTGGCTCTTTAAACACTAAGAACCATACCACACTTGGTTGCATTTTGCTACCGCCTCAACCAATAAATTTAAAAGCCTTGACCGGGTTGCGAATAACTGTAAAGGACACGAGTTGAGCAAAAATCGGTTTCCGACTCAGCTCACTTTCAGCGGACATAAAATTCTACAACATCTTTTTTAATTTTGACATCGTAATTGCCAAAGAAATCGTGACCGAGCAGACCTATTGGCATTTGTTTCGCGATCGCCACTTCGACATTTTGGATCACAGCACCGCCAACCCGAATCGATCGCACCAGACCGATCGGGAACTCGACAACGCTACCGTCAGCGATCCCCGCTCTGATGGTACGCACCGGCCTCACTCCCAGTGCAGTAGCCATCCGCTGAGAAATCAAAGTGCCGCTCGCCCCGGTATCGAGAATCATCTCAAAAGTCTTGTTGCCGTTAAATACCACATCAATCACCGGCGTCCCGCCAGCGCGACGCTTGATTTTAGCTTGAAATACCTGTGGATTCCCCCGTGGCTTAGCCGGTTGATTTGCTGGGGGTTTGGCACCAGGATTTGACGGGTTCCAAAACTGAGAGTACAATTTGCCAGTTGTGAATCCCGATTCCGTGATAGTCCGATTCCCTACCCTTCGGGAACCCCTGCGGGGAACGGGATAGCTGCGCCGCGCGTGCTGCTGGGAACTCACATCGGGCACCAATGTCATCACCTGAGTTTCTGGCTGATGTGAATCAGAATGCACCTCGCCACCCCCCACCGATCCCAGACCAACCAAAACGCTCGCACAAACCAAGCCCGATCGCCAAATTCGCTTGAGAATCACTTTTGCCATTATCTAAATACCTTAATTAATTCAATATGTCGAACAACGACCGCCACTGATATCCTAACCCGCTCCCAAAAACCGATCGCCCGATCCCCAGATCAGAATCATCAGGAAAACTTGGCAATTTTCAAGCGATCGCATAACATCGAAACACAGATAAACTTATAAACGGCAACAGGCTGTAATTGCAGAGCCTTGTTGGAAATCTTGAAATTAAGGATTTGGTGGCGATCGGCAATGCACAAACTTTTATATTTTGCAACTATAGGACTACTAGCGTTCTCGATCGGAGGATGCGGTGGCGACGAGGGCAGCAACACAGCCAGCCCCAGCCCCAGCCCCATTGCAGCCTCTCCATCTCCGGCAGCCACTGCCAGCCCTACCCCAGCAGCTCAAGCTTTCCCGTCCCCAATAGTAGCCGCCCAGCCTCCTGGGTTAATTCGATCGACCAACCCAGACGAACGAGCAAGACAGGCTCAAACAAATATCGGCGACAACAATGACAGGAATCCCACGCTTCCGCTTCAGCCGGTGCCCCAAGGCCCTGTGACAGCTAATCCTTCTCAGTTAGATCCCTTTGGGCCGCTCCCGCCGATCGTATTACAAATCCCTCCAGGAGCCAACGGAGCGGGTGGGACAACATCAGAACTCCCCAAACTGCCACAGCGACAAGTGGCCGTGCTACCCGAACTTCCCGAGTTATTGGCTCCGCCCCCAATTAACAGGCCTAATCAGACGGTTGCTCTCACCAGCCCACCCAGGGGCGATCGAGCCGGCACTCAGCAAGTACCAGGTAGAACGCGAGGCTCTTTACTTCCCGGAGGTGATGGGGGGCAAATTGGCTCGCCTCCCATAGTTCCAGGGGGAACTCCTCCTCGCTTAGGTGGCGGTGGCAGAAATGGTTCCTTACCCGGAGGCACCGGGGGACAAATTGGCTCGCCTCCCATAGTTCCGGGGCTAAATGCTCCTCAGTTAGGTCGTACTCGTACATCCCCGCCTGGACTCGAACCAATAGCAGCCAGACCCATAGGAGTGCCGGATCTGCCGGAACTGCCAGTAGACAAGCGCCCCCCCCAATGGAGAGACCCCAATGCCAGGGTAGCAAGAGGTCCTGGTACCGGTCGTCCTGGAACTGGGCCAACAGGAGGTAGACCGCAAGATGCGCGGAATCCGCAGCCTCGCCCTCCAGCACCCCCACGCCCGCCCCAACCAATAGCAGCGAGACCCATAGGAGTGCCGGATCTGCCGGAACTGCCAGTAGACAAGCGCCCGCCCCAGTGGGTAGACCCAAATCCCCCACCTCCTCCCGTCATCCCAGTAATTCCGCCACCGCCTTCTACTGACATCGCTACAGGCACTGAAGTCAGTGGGGTGGTAAAAGTCGGGAACGAGACGCAAGTGATTGTCAAAGTACCGAATGAACCAACTAGCCGATATGTCAAAGTCGGGCAGCGGTTGTCTAACGGGCAAGTTCTGGTGAAGCGGGTCGATCTCAAGCAAGGAGCCGATCCGATCGTGATTCTGGAGGAAAACGGCGTTGAGGTAGCCAAAGGTGTTGGCGAAAAACCCGCCAGTCGCCAACCACAACCAGCCAATGCAGTTATTAGCCGTCTCCCAAATCCGAATAGCTCAGCGCGACGCTGAAAATTGACAGTAAAGCAGGAAAAATGCTAAAGGCAAAAATTAGAGTTTTTGCCTTTTTGCATTTAGGGCAGATATCGAACCTGAAGGTAAAATTAGTAAAGGGATTAAAAAATAGAGGACTTTTCAGCAAGTATTAGCTTCTAGAAAATCCCTATTAGTAATTGAAGTTAAAGGAGATCGATCATGCTCAGTTCAATTCAAAAATTAGGGATGGTGATATTAGTTGCTTCTTGTATCGGCAGCGCCACTAATCTCTTGAATCCCCAGCCATCAATAGCTCAACCAGCACCAGAAGAAGGAAAACGCTCTCCCTTCTGCCAGGGAAACCCTCCTACGGGAAGAGTAAAATGCAATTACGAGGGAGGCGATAACTACGAGGGAAACTTCGTCAACGGCCTGCCCGACGGCACTGGAGTCTACGTGTACGCTAATGGCGATCGCTACGAAGGAAATTTTCGGAATGGAGTGCCAAACGGTAGAGGGACATTCATTTTTAAAGATGATGCCCGCTACACAGGCGTGTTCCAAGACGGCACAATGAGATCTGGGACGGTCGTTTTCCCCAACGGCGAGCGCTACGTCGGAGACTTCGCAGTCGTCAGGAACGTTCAGACTGATGCCATTAGCAGCCAACCATCAGGGCGGGGTCAATTTTTTTATACCAATGGCGATCGCTATGAAGGACAATTCTTTGCAGGCTCACCCTTTGGCCCTGGGGTATTGGTGCGGGTAGACGGCACTCGCTGTTCCGGCAGATTTTTTAATCAAGAACTAGACGCTAGTGTCACCTGCACTTTCCCCAACGGTACGCGCTATGAAGGAGAATTGCGAAAGGGAGTGCCTCACGGTGTGGGAACGATGATAGATGCTAGAGGTAGGCGCTTTCCGGGGGTATTTCGCAACGGCAAGCCCGGAGTTTCGTAAAGGATAAATGATTGAGCTTTTCAGTCAAGTTTTGACAACAAATGGGACAAAAGACAAAGGACAGAAGAAGATAATATCTAACAGCGCATAGGAGCAAGTTGATTGATGATTTCCCGTTCTTGGACCAGTGGAATCGCTTTATTAGTTGCATCAGTGTTGGGAATTGGTAGTTACGCTACTTATCCCTTGCCCTCAATGGCGCAAGGAACAGAAGCTAGAACCGGCCGCTGCGTGCCAGCTATCGCTACAGGTAGAGTTAGGTGCGATTATGACAGCGGTGATAGCTACATCGGACAGTTCGTTAACGGTTTGCCCAGCGGCACTGGGGTATACATATATTCCAACGGCGATCGCTATGAGGGGCAGTTCCGTCTGGGCAAACCAAATGGCCGAGGACAATTTATATTTAAGGACGACGCCCGCGTCGAGGGTATATTCCGAGATGGCAAAGTTAGTTCCGGCACAGCTATTTTTACTAATGGCGATCGCTATGTGGGGTCGTTTTCTCTCGATCAAAAAGTAGGCGTGCCTACGGGACAAGGGCAATTCATTTTTGCCAATGGCGATCGCTTTGTGGGTCAATTTTTAGGGGGCAAGCCTTTAGGTACGGGAGCGTTCACCCGCGCTGACGGCAGTCGGTGTTCGGGACAGTTCTATACTCAAGAACTTGATGGCAGGGGTAACTGTTCGTTCTCCAACGGTATCCGCTATGAGGGAGAGTTACGCAAGGGATTGCCTCACGGCAAAGGCACAATTATCGATACCAGAGGCCGGCGAATTCCGGGAGTATTTCGCGACGGGCAGCGGCTAGAGCAATAAACTGGGAATATTTGTTAGTAAGGGCAGGTTGATGGCTAATGTTTTTTGCACAAAACCTGCCATTGCTAGGTTTTAAAGCCACAACTATTGATAATGTATGACCGGCTTTTTCTCAACCGAATTGCTAATTTTAAATATCCACTTAATCGAGTTAATGGAGGCGTTTTGATATGACAACTACTGCTTCTGCTTCCGGCCGCACCGGCCAATTTCCCTTCGACTTTGCCCCGCAGCGGACTCAAGATGCTGATTTGTTGCGACAACTCAATTTTGTGCCCGGTTTGAAGGAAGTCTTGACTTTGCGCCAAGTTCATGCTTTGGAACACGCTACTGTTTGGGTACTAAGCCAATCGTTTGGTGCGACCACAGCAAGAGCCGATAATGAGTTATTGGGCGGAATGTCCACAGACCAAGGGTTTTTTCTTTATGGGCACGTTAACATTGCACAGTTGCGTCAGGCAGTGCGCGAGGCTTTGCACCGGATTGCCAGCGGAGAGTGGGATTTAGCTGTACATCCCCGCTGTGGCACGAATTTGTCGGTGGCAATGCTGCTGACTGCAGGACTTGCTGTTGGCATCAATTTAGCCCTGCCTCGCGGGCCCATTCTGCAACTGTTCGGTTTGGGTGCTGCGGCGGCGGCTGCGGCTCAGTTAGCTCCTGATGTGGGAGCTCTGGCTCAGCGGTACGTGACAACTGCTATTCCGTTTAATTTGAGTGTGGTTGATATTACTGTAAGTCACGACTTCTGGGGACGCGAAGCTCATTTTGTGCGGGTGCGTTGGGTTGAATAGTTGCACAGTATCAAGCCCACCTCAACCAACAGAATACCCAGAGCCCCGACTTTTTTAAGAATTCGGGGTTCTGACAGAAAGCTCCTAAATGCGATCGGGATCTACTCCTAATTCTCGCAACCTCGCCGCCAATCTTTCCGCCCGTTGGCGCTGCTCATCAGCTTGCTGCTCAAGTTCCTGGAACCGAGCTTGTTCTGCTTTAATCAACCCTTCAACTAATGGCGGAGACAGTATTTCATTCACTGATAATGTCAGATTTGGAAAGACTACAGACACCATTTGTTGCCCCGGCACAAAATCTGTTTGTGTATAGATGTCTTCACCTTCAGGAAAGGCTAAAACTCGCACCAGTTCTTTGTTAGGTGTAGGGTCAACAATTACATATTCGGGCACGTTACCTAGTTCGTACTCAGCTCGTTTAATCACATAATCGGCGCGCCGATTTTGACTCACTACCTCTATCACTAACAGCGGCTTTTCCTCAAAATCGAGGATACCAGCACCTGGTCTAGAACCAGCTTGTTCCAAAAGACTTTGAGTGCAAACAACTACATCAGGAATCCGAGATGTATCTTCTTCTGTTCTCACTCCTAAACCTGTTTTTGCTACTAAGTCAAGATTGTGTTCCGCTAGGTAACGCTGCAATTTGTAAACTAAATACTCGCAAATTTTGATATGTAAAACTGTGGCGGTTGGCATCGGAATTAATTTGCCTTTGTACAGTTCATATTGTAGATCGGAATCAGTTTGATAAAATCGGTATTCTTCAAAGGTCAAGGTGGGTGAAGTATCAATTTGCTTTGATTCAACAACTGGCACTACAGATTGAGACATATCTTTTCACCGATGTCGATATCATTCTATTATATTCAATCTGCCTCGCTCTGGGTGCATTTGCGGTTAAATATTTCCAATTATCGATCGCACTCGCCAGCAGAATTGTCAGAGAATAGTTGAATAGTGTAAAATCAACTTTGCGATCGCCCCGACAACTCGACATCACCCTTCCTTACACCATCCGAGTTCCTATGTCAATCAAAAAGATTCTTTCCATAGCGCTGTTAATTTTCATCCCCATTTCCATCGCCGCTGAGTATTTGCACTGGGGTTCCCTTGCAGTTTTCATCACATCCGCTTTAGGCATTATACCTCTGGCGATTTGGTTGAGTACAGCAACAGAAGAAGTGGCGATCGTTACAGGCCCCTCCATAGGCGGCTTATTAAATGCAGTCTTCGGCAATGCTACGGAATTAATTATTGCAATAGTTGCCCTGAAAGCCGGCTTAATTGACATTGTGAAAGCCAGCATAACCGGTACAATTATCAGCAACTTGCTCTTAGTCATGGGATTTTCCATGCTGTTAGGAGGAATTCGCTACAAAGAACAGGAATTTAAGCCAATAATCGCGCGGGTGAACGGTTCCACAATGACTCTAGCAGTGATTGCCATCCTGCTGCCGACAATGGTAATTTACACATCCAATGGAGTCGAACCCGCAGCCATTCAGAATCTTTCCTTAATAACTGCGATCGTCCTAATTGCAGTTTACGCTCTAACTCTGTTATTTTCATTAAAAACGCACAGCTATCTTTACGATGTTGGCTTAGTAGAACTAGAGTCAGAAAATCCTCAAAATACCAAAGAAGAATCTACTACGCACAAACCGAATTTGTGGCTGTGGATAGGAGTGCTAGTTGCCTCAACTGTTGCTGTTGCTTTTGAATCAGAAATTTTCGTCGGTGTTGTCGAAGAAACTACCAAAGGATTGGGATTAACGCCGCTATTTACAGGGGTAATTCTGTTGCCGATTGTTGGCGGCGCAGCCGAATATGTAACTGCGGTGGGAGTGGCGATGAAAAACAATATGGATTTGTCAGTTTCTGTCGCGATGGGTTCGAGTTTGCTAGTTGCTTTGCTGGTAGCGCCGGTGTTAGTAATTATCGGATTAATAATTCATCAGCCGATGGATTTAAACTTTAATCCGTTTGAAGTAGTTGCAGTTGCCATTGCAGTAACAATTGCTAATCTAATTAGTCTCGACGGGCGCTCTAATTGGCTCGAAGGAGTGCTGCTTTTAGCAACATATATCGTGTTAGGAGCAGCATTTTACTTTCACCCCATTACTTGATCTCTCGTTGAACAGGCACTCCGGCCTGTTCCACAAACACTCAATTTTCTTAACTGGTTCCTAGGCTGTGCCTGGGAACCGATGTAAGCGAGGCTCTGCCTCGTTTGCTTCCATGAAAATTGGAGGCAGAGCCTCCGGATCTGCGTTACCAGGCACAGCCTGGTAACGAGTAATAACTTATCTTGTTTCTGGTTTGTTATTCCTCTTTGTCTTCTGGCCTTAATTAAATAAAATAATTTTTGGACAGAAAGTAGTTAGGGACAGCGACATTGTTGAACAGGAAAACACTCTTGTCTGCAACTTCTTTTTCTGCCTTTACGATCGCGACAATCAGAAGTCTCCCGACATTCTACCCGATCTTGACAAATTTGCTGACGGGGAAAAGTACCTAAGTTTTGTATAGAAACTTCAGCCGTCAGCGAACCCTGTTCTATAACTTGGTCATTTTCTTTGATTTCATAGAGAAACTTATTTTCTCCCTCTAAAACCGAAAAAGTTCTTGTTTTGTGACTGTTACCCAACTTAAATCCAAAATCCTCGGAAAACTCACCTTTGTTGTAACCTCGGTTTGTGTAGGGATAGGGGTTAGTTTCCATGCCATCAGTCACATTTTTAATCATTACCCTTCTGTTAGGGCCGGGAGGAGTTTTGCTGGAGACAAATCGAGCGCTTTGCGAATCAGGGGAGAAGACAGTACCGGCACAGGGGCCTACATATTCAGTGCGCTTAAATTGAATTAAATTAATATTAAAAGCGTTTTCGTTTTTGACCCTAAATTGTGCTTCGCTACTCTGCTGGGCGCTGACTGTGAAAGCTGCTAGCGTCAAAAAAATTGCCCCCATAAAAATAGCTAAAAATTTGATTTGTGGCCTCCCCATAACAAATCTGGCGTGTTCCATCTCTCTCTACCTCTCAGGTGAATAGATAGCATTTTGTTTAGAAGTTATTTTAACTTGAGAGCTGAGGTGTTGTCAAAGTAGATAGTGTAGGTTGGGTTGAGGAACGAAACCCAACATCCAATTAATGAGTGTTGGGTTTCGTTCCTCAACCCAACCTACAGAATTACGAACGTAACTACCAAGTTACTCGATCGCGCCATCTCTCTAAAATCTTGTCCCCAATGCCCTGAACCCGTGCCACGTCGTCCAAAGAGGTAAAAGGTTGCTGTTGTCGCGCTGCAATAATTCTCTCGGCTAACTTCGGGCCAACCCCAGGCAAAGTTTCTAATTCTTCCTGACTCGCTGTATTCAAATTAACTAACTTTTTACCCGCAGTAATTTGAGGTTTAGCACTCGCCGATTTTGATGCTGCTTGTAGTGAATCGCACTCTTTTTTCTTAGCATCAATTCTCTGTTTGATTCGGGCGGGAATTCCCAAGGTTGCACCTTTGTAAAGCCGATCGAACTCCCGCTCAAAATGGGCCGCAACTGTCGGATTATCGATCGCCAGCAGCGCCTCGTCATTCCCGTGATTTGCCGCCTCACTCCAGTTGTGAGAACCTGTAAGCACCGTTTTGCCGTCCACAACGCCGAATTTGTGGTGCAGGCGATCGCCCATTGGTAACAGCGGCACTCCCACCGTAGTCAGCGGCTTTCTCCAAGGGCGATTGTCAGTTTCTAACTTGCAATCTTGCATCAAAGTCGCACCCATCATATCCAACCCTTCACTGTAAGAGCGATAAATAAAATTAGAGTCAATTAAAGCTCGCACCGCAACTCCCCGGCTAGCTTGAATTTCCAAAGTATTTGACAACCGCTGAGCCGAAAATACAAACAATGCCAAATCAACCGACTTTTTCGCACTACCCAAAGTTCGATTTATCAAACCGTTGACACTGTTTTCCCAAGGCAAAGTCTGGGAAATCGGCGAAAATTGCACCGCCACTGTCGCATTCCCTACTCTTACTTTTTGCACTTGACGCAACGGCTTTTTGATGCCAAACTTGCTGTCCGGTTTGCCTCCGGGCCCGTCGCCCCACATGATGTTAAATTCTTGAGTAAATAGTTGCGCTATTTGAGCATTTTCAATTTTCAGCAAATTGTTCGCATTGCCGCGACTTTCTGGTGTCTTGAAATCGCCATGTATATCGCTTGTGGTAAAATTAGCAGAAGTGACGATTACGGTTTTGCCGTCAATTACCACAAATTTGTGGTGCATCAAACCGCTGCCTTTACTGCCGTCAGCAGTATCGTCAATTACAGGAATACCCGCATCTTTGACAATTACCAAAGCATCATTTTGCTTGATTTCATCGGCGCTTAATTTACCGTCTTTATTGCGATCGGCAAGTTGCACAAATTCGTTATAACGATCGCGCTCTCTTTCCGGTAATTTCGCCAACTCCTGGGCTGTAAAATCGCTCCAAGGGCGACTATAGATATGTTCGACAATTAATCTCACTTTAATTCCCGATCGCCCTCGTTCGGCCAAAACCCTCGCAATACCGGGCAAGCGAAACTCCTGAACCGCAACATCTACCGTCGATCCAGCACTGGCGATCGCCACAGCAATCAAGTTTTCTAAATCATCTCCAGGTCTAGTTTGCTGGCGGTAAGGCTCTGTATAACTCGAAGCGATCGACTGATTGAAGTATACTTGCAACAAGGGGTCTTGAGGCAATGGAGCCAGACTGAGAGGTAAATTCTGCACGTCTTGCTTTGTTTGTCCGCAGCCCGCCAGATTGATCGCCACCAGCCCAGCACAACAGAAACCGAGTAAATGATAATACAATACAGCCACAAAATTTTAATAAATATAGAGGTTATTAGCCTTCTCACAGTTCAAAGCTATTGGATCAAGTAAAGTTACAACCTATTAAATTTATGCAAGGGAACAGATTTTGCGTCTTGTAGAACTGCCTCGATGCCGGAAGCATCACTGGTAAGGTAGCAGCATTCAGGGGCGTGGGTCAAACCCTATACCGCTGCTTTATGGCTAAAAGAAAAAGAATTTTTCCGTGCGGTCACAAAGGATATGGTAAAGCGTGCCATCGCTGCACGCAAGAGTTGGTGGCGCAGCAGCATTACGTTGAAGTCCTGACACAAAAACAAACCAAAAAACAAGAGAGGGAAGCATCATTTGCTAGAGATATCATCGATCTCAGAGGTCTGCCCGACCACGTAGTCACTAAAGCCCGAACAATTATAGCAGCTTTGGGCGAAAATAAGAATTACAGAGATTTCGGCGGCAAACGCCTGCGTCACAACCGTTTGATAATCAGTATTCCTGTAACTCGCAACTACAGAATGCTTTGTGAAGATTGCGGCACTTTCTTAACTCCCCAAAAAGTTTTGTCCCATGAAGACTACAACGTCTGCAAACCAGGAAGTTAGTCATCAGTTATTGGTTTTATTGGCTATTGGTAGCCACTCACAACAGTCAACAGTCAACAGTCAACAGTCATTAATTAGTTATTTATCATGCAAATTTACCTCGACTATAGCGCCACAACACCCGCCCGCCCAGAAGCGATTCAAGCCATGCAAACAGCCCTTACTCAGCAGTGGGGAAATCCTTCCAGCTTGCACGAGTGGGGACAAAGGGCGGCGACAGCTTTAGAATTAGCAAGAATGCAGGTTGCTAGCTTGATTAACGCGCTACCGGAATCGATGATTTTTACTTCCGGCGGCACTGAAGCGGACAATTTGGCAATTATGGGAATTGCCCGTCTTTATACAAAGCCGCAGCATATTATTATCTCCAGCGTAGAGCACTCCGCAGTAGCAGAACCGGCGCGACAACTCGAACAGTTGGGATGGGAGGTAACGCGCCTACCAGTTGATAAATTGGGGCGAATTCACCCTTTGGATTTGCAAGAGTCGCTGCGATCGAATACAGTGTTAATTTCCATCATTTACGGACAAAGCGAAGTTGGCACGCTGCAACCAATTGAGGCATTAGGACAAATTGCGCGCGATCGCAATATCATGTTTCATACCGATGCAGTTCAAGTAGCCGGCAAGCTGCAAGTTGACGTGCAGAAACTTCCCGTAGACTTGCTTTCCCTTTCCAGTCATAAACTTTACGGGCCACAAGGTGCGGGGGCGCTTTACGTGCGTCCAGGAGTAGAATTAGTGCCAATGTTAGGCGGTGGTGGCCAAGAATTGAAAATGCGTTCGGGGACACAAGCGCTGCCGGCAATCGTCGGTTTTGGGGTGGCGGCGGAGTTAGCATTGCAGGAAATAGATGTGGAAACGCCGAGGTTAATTGGATTGCGCGATCGACTTTTTGACCGATTATCTCATGTACCCAGTTTAGTCGCAACGGGCGATCGATATTGTCGGCTGCCACACCACGTCAGTTTTTGCATTGTTTCTCCCGACGGCGACACAGGAGTAGTGACGGGTAAAACTTTAGTGCGACAGCTAAACTTAGCAGGAATTGGCATTAGTTCCGGTTCTGCTTGTAACAGCGGCAAACTGACTCCGAGTCCGATATTATTGGCAATGGGATATAACAAAACTAAGGCCGTTGGCGGCATTCGCTTGAGTCTGGGACGGGAAACCACAGAAGCTGATATTGATTGGACTGCAAGTGCGATCGAGCAAATTTTGGATAGATTAATGCCCAAGGTAGCATTATCTAGGCGTTAGGAAGGATTCCGATCTTGAAAACACGTTTCCCACAAAAAAGCCGCTTGATATCATTTACACTAAAATAAAATCACCATCTATTTTGGGGAAAAAGCAATGGTTACAAAACTGCAATCTCCCGACAAACAAAATATCATCTACCCCGACGATAACGGCGAACCAATGTCAGATAATACCGAGCAGTTTCGATTAATCGTTTGGATTAAAGAAAATTCTGAACTATTGTTTGCGAATGACCCGAATGTTTTTGTCGCCGGTGACTTACTTTGGTATCCCGTTGAAGGAAATAATAAACTTTGCCAAGCACCAGATGTGATGGTAGTTTTTGGTAGACCAAAAGGATATCGTGGTTCCTATCAACAGTGGAATGAAGATAATATTGGGCCACAAGTTGTGTTTGAAATTTGGTCGCCGGGAAATCGGCCCGCTCCGATGATTCAAAAGTTCAAATTTTACGAACGTTATGGTGTGGAAGAATACTATTTGTACGACCCACAAACATTAGAGTTGACTGGATGGCAACGTCAAGAGGAACAATTAGAAGCGATCGAACAAATAGACGGTTGGATCAGTCCCAGACTGGGCGTGCGGTTTCAATTATCTGAAACGGGACTAGAAATGTTCGGCCCTGATGGAGAAGCGTTTATGAGTTTTGTGGAACTCGCTCAATTGCGACGACAGGCCCAAGCGCGGGCTATTGAGGCCGAGCAACAAGCTCAGCAAGCCGAGCAACTGCGACAACAAGCAGAGCAACTGCGACAACAAGCAGAGCAACAAGCTCAGCAAGCAGAGCGACGCGCCAGTGAGACAGAAACTTTGCTGCAACAAGAACGATCGCGATCGCAAGCTTTAGAATCAAGACTGCGAGAAATGGGAATCGATCTAAATCAATTGTAATAGATGATTCGGCTGTGGAAACCGCCGAGTCCATTCTTTCTACGCACAACCAAAGAAACCGGGTTTTTTCCAGAATCTTCGCCTGTAACCACATATTCTCGCAAAAACCCGGTTTCTGGCCACCCACCAAGCATGATAAAATAAATCCCGGTGTTATTCAAAACTCCCCAAAATGGAAGAAAACCGCGCCCAAGCCTATCTGCAATTAATTCACACCCTGCTGAATGCCCCCAAGGGAGAGGAAGCGCAAATATTACAGGATAACTCAGAATTACTCGATCGCGGATTTCTGGAAACTTGTGAGTTAGTAGCATCAACCTTGGCAGAACAAGGAGGGGAAAATGGCGCTAAATTCCTCCGACATCTAGCCCGTTACCTAGCGCAACTCATCGATATGAACGATGACGTAGATAGCAATAACTCTGCCAGTGAAAATTTCCAAGACTATGCAAATTTTTTCCTAGAATTATTGCAAGCAGAACAAGATAGCAACGGGGATATAGCAGTAATTTACCCCATGCTGGAAGGGCGACAACATCTCCTTAATGCCAGTTTTGCCGAGACTTTACAGCAAGTGGCGAAAAAGTTAATTGCTGGCGAAAACTCAGAAACAATTAGCTCAATTATCGGTCTTATTGAAAATTTGAGTATTCATATTAGTGAGTTTCCCAGTGGGAATAAAGGGAATAATATTCAAATTGCCATTGCGGGTTATGAAATAGTTTTAAATAATCGGGAACCCGGTAGCGAAAAATGGACGCAAACCCAAAATAATCTGGCTACTGCCTACAATAACAGCAAAAAAACAGGCGGTTGAAACCGCGTCTACACAAACCAAGTCAGCCTATGCGGACAAGCGAGATAATTCAGAAGTGTTGAAATCCTCGATCGATCTTTAATACAGTATCAGGATAAATGCCGCTGCTATCAGTCAACCAGATATCAGTGCTATCGGTAGCGCTTCCCACAATCGCGGCTCCATTTCCTATTTTTTCTACCAATAACTGAGCGCTGGTTATTGGCAAAAACAGCACTAACTCGAAGTCTTCTCCGCCGTATAATGCCCAATCTAAAGCTTTTTCGGTTGATACAATTTCTCTGAAAATATCGGGAATTTGTAGTTTTGTGCGATCGACTTTTGCGCCAACACCGCTAGCCCGACAAATTTGAATAATCGCATCAGCTAAACCGTCGCTGCTGTCCATTCCGGCGATGGAAAACTCACCCGCAGAACCTAATATTTCCCAAACAATCGGCAAAACATCCAGCCTCGGTTTAGGGCGCTGGTGAGCGAGAATTAAATAAGCTCGATCGACTTCTGTAAGATTTTGCCCGAATTCTGGATTTAACAGCAATTCTAATCCCGCGCGGGAGGCTCCGTGAACCCCAGTAGCGACAATCGCCCAGCCCGATCGCGCATTTGACCGACTAATGGTACGATCGCACTCAACTTGTCCGAAAGCAGTAATCGCCACAGTCACCACGGGCGATCGCACAACATCGCCACCGACGATCGGCGTATCATATTCTTGTAAGCAAGCCGTCATCCCCCGATAAAACTCTTCAACCCACTCCACAGCCGTATCCGCCGCCACAGCAAGGGCTACAGTCACCGCCAGAGGCGTTGCTCCCATCGCAGCCAGATCCGACAAATTCGCCGCTGCGGCGCGCCATCCTGCGTAATAAGGCCCCGTAGTGCGATCGCTAAAATGCACTCCATCCACCAACATATCTGTAGTAATAGCGAGAGATTGGTTGGGATTTGTAGCCATGACAGCGCAATCATCACCCACTATTTCTGCGGGGCAGAATTTTTGCAATATTCTTAAAAGACCTTGTTCACCGATATCTTTAACTTGCATAATTTTGAATTAGTCGATCGCACTTTCTCACTTCACCATTCCTTACCCGAACTTGGCGGCAAGCGCAACCTAGGAAACCTATAAAAAGTATCTCCTTCATCATCTACCTCTAAAATCGCCGAAAAAATCTTAACTTGCCGAGTTAAATACTGCTGAGCAACTTCAGCCTCAACCCTAGCACTAGCCGCCAGTTGAATCAGCGAAATTTGACTGTTTTGAGTTTCCAACAACTGATAAAAAGCCTCATCCAACCGCTGCTTTTGCTTGTTTTCATTCACATTTTTTACAATCAACAATCCTGTGAATCCGCCCAAACCCATTACCAATAAAAATTGTAAAATAGCCATATTTTCGATGGAATTCCTAATTTTAATAACGAAACTATAAAAATTATCTCTTCTTCCAGCCTGATTCCGGCGGGCTTTGTCTCTGTAAAAGTGATTTCAATCGCCGTTACCTTTCTTTATTTAGAAAAGATTTCAATGCCTGTCACTATTGATTTTTTCAGCCCGCGCAGGCGGGCTTTGTTTCTGTAAAAGCGATTTCAATCGCCGTCACTTTGGTGTAAAAGCGATTTCAATCGCCCTCATTAATTAAACTTGAGGTCGCACCAAATTTTCGATTCCTTTAACTACCTTAGCAGATACAATCTTGTCTCCCTGCTTCAGTTGCTCCAAAACTTCTTTTCCTTCAATCATGTAACCAAAAACAGCATAGCGGCCGTCCAACAGATTCAGGCCAGCGGGCGTGAGTTCAGGTTCAAACAAGAAAAAGAAAAACTGAGAAGAAGCGCTATCAGGGTCAGTTTCTGTACGGGCCATAGCCACAGTACCGAAAGCAGAAAAAGGCAAAACAGGTTCGTCGCGATAGCGCCCCGCATCTTCTAGAGTAATCCCGTAAATAGGTTCTTTTTCCTCCCTGACGAGCACTTCTAGCGGTATATTCCGGTATTTGCCAGTAGCTGGGTCAATAAAACCCTCTTCCTTGCCTTCGGGGTCTCCGGTTTGCAAAACGTAGGATTCTTCCGATCGAATAAACGGCAAACCGTCATAAAAACCTCGATCGACCAAATCCACAAAATTACCAGCCGTAACCGGGGCGCTGTAGCCGTCAACCACAACAGTAATTTCCCCTTTTTCAGTTTGTACAGCCACAGTAGCGCGCCCTTTCAGTTGAGGCAGATTAGCATACTTGGCAGGCACTTCAAACGGAAACTTTGTCACCATCAACTCTTCGATTTCGCCTACCGAACCTAGGATGGTGGCTTTCAAGTCAATCACTTTGTCCCTGTCTTTAGCCTCAACAGCCTTTTCCAGTTGAGCAACTTTCTCCTTGACTCCTGCAACTAGCGCCTCAGCTTCCGGCTTTTTGGCGTCGGGAATACTCTCTAAAAGGTCAGATTCCCGAAGGTTGAGAATCCTGGAAGCCCTGCTGACATCGCTGCTAATAGGGCCCCAACGTTTAGATCGTATGTGGTTGCCAATGTCTTCGAGACTAATTTGCAAATCTCGCACAGTCTGATTGTCAATAGGTAAAGCGAAGCGCAGCAGCGCCCGCCCGTCCGTAATCGCATTCCCCGCAGGCATACTGCTGCTGGGGCGTTTGGCATGGGAGACTGCACTGAAACTCAGTCCGAGAGTGAACAGCAGAAGCGCTAAAGCGAGGGTTTTGACCCAGCGCTTGCACGTATCGATCGAGAAATTAGGCCAATGCAACATAACTTTAACTTTTATTGCCTCTATTATCTTCCCACAGCGCTGCCCGCCCGCCTTTGCTGCTACCTATCTAAAGTGTCTGTTCGTTCGGCTGGGGAAGTGGGGTTGACACAACAGCCAACAGTCAATCGATTTTAGATTTTAGATTTTAGATTTTAGATTGACTTGCGCGAGATAAATTCGGGGGCTTGTTGATCGGATACAGGTTTTTTATTTCTGGACGGATGAATCCGGGGGCTTGTATCCTGGATGCTTTCGGTCAACTGACAACAGCCCACTGCCCACTGCCATTAACATTTCAGTACAGCACTTGCTCCCTTTGAACGGTAAAATAAAATGCCAATTGCTTTTTGATGCCGTCAGCTAGACTGCGGCTTTAACCTGACCCGCTCAAAAACGGATACAATCCCAGACTCCTGTCGTGGAGAGATCAAAATTTTAGACCAAGGTTCAATCTCCCAAATTCATCTGTGGAGTAAATCTCAAATCTAAAATCTCAAATCTAAAATCGACTCACTGTACTTCCCCCGTGCCTCAAGGCGACGGGATTGCCCGCAAAAATTTATATGATCTCCAGTAACGACTTTCGACCAGGTGTTTCAATTGAATGGAATAACGGCGTGTGGCGGGTTATCGAATTCCTCCACGTCAAGCCAGGAAAAGGCTCGGCTTTCGTGCGGACAAAATTAAAAAACGTCCAAACCGGAAACGTAGTAGAACAAACCTTCCGGGCGGGCGAGACTATGCCTCAAGCCAACCTGGAAAAGAGTGTGATGCAGCATACCTATAAAGAGGGCGACGAGTTCGTCTTTATGGATATGGAAACTTACGAGGAAAGTCGCCTCAATGCTAAGCAAATAGGCGATCGTGTCAAGTACCTCAGTGAAGGGATGGAAGTCAGCATCCTACGCTGGAACGACCAAATCATGGAAGTGGAACTCCCCAACTCTGTCGTCTTGGAAGTGCTGCAAACCGATCCGGGAGTCAAGGGAGATACTGCCACTGGTGGCAGCAAACCCGCGATCGTCTCCACCGGAGCTCAGGTTATGGTGCCTCTCTTTATTTCCATTGGAGAACGGATTCGGATTGATACTCGTGAAGACAAGTACCTCGGCCGAGAATAGAAACGAGGGAATAAAAGGGAGTTTTTAGTTTTTAGTTCTGAGTTCTGAGTTAAAGAATTATAAATTCAACACTCATCGCTCACAGCTTAAAAACTATCCCTTTTTCCTCCAAATTCGTTGATGCTCATAGCTTCGCCGGATTCTGAATTTTCAATTCTCAATTCTCAATTTTCAATTATTAATTACCCTTGAATCTGCTGTGCAACTAGACTTAAACCAGCTTTGTGACCTGCTAACTGTATTAGACAAAACTGGCATTTCGGAACTGACCTTAAAAAGTGGGGATATTGAACTAACAGTACGCAAAGGCATTCTGGCAAGTTCACCAGCCACCTCTGCTGCGCTCCCTGCTGCCGTGGCGACTGTCGCTCCGATCGCCTTGGGCGCGGTTCCTAGTCCCACCTTAGCGTCACCTCCTGCTGTTGACCAAAATTTAGCAGCGGATCTGCCTGCCCCTGTTCCCGTCGCCCCTGTCGCTGTACCTGCTGCCGTACCTGCTTCTGTCGATACCAAATGGGTGTCAATTATCTCGCCGATGGTAGGAACCTTTTATCGCGCTGCTGCTCCTGACGAGCCTCCTTTTGTCAATGTGGGCGATCGCATCAAGGTCGGCCAGACAGTCTGTATTATCGAAGCGATGAAGCTGATGAACGAGATCGATGCTGATGAAGTGTCCGGTCAAGTGATGGAAATTTTAGTTCAAAATGGCGAACCTGTCGAATACGGTCAAGTTTTGATGCGAATTAATCCGGATTGAAGGATTACTTTATTGTTATGGACAGAATAAATGCTAATATTTCCCGATCACTTCTCTCCGGTGAGTTTGATGAAGTCATCCCAGCCTGTCCCGCAAGAGGTTGTGCAACAAGTTGCTGAGTATTTCAGTATTTTGAGCGAGCCAATGCGTTTACGAATTTTGAACTTGCTTCGCGACGGCGAAAAATGCGTGCAAGAATTGGTGGAAGCTACTCAAACGAGTCAAGCCAATGTTTCTAAGCACCTAAAACTCATGCTCCAAGCTGGTATCCTCACTCGCCGGAGTGAAGGAACTTCAGCTTATTATAAGGTGCAAGACGAGTTAATTTTTGAGCTGTGTAATATGGTGTGCGATCGGCTTGCCAGCCGGATCGAACAGCAAGCCCTACACTTTCGGGCATTTAGCCTAACTACGAAGCACTGAAAATTAGTGGCCCGTCCCCAGTCAATCGATTTTAGATTTTAGATTTTAGATTTTAGATTGACTTGCGCGAGATAAATGCGGGGGCTTGAGGATTTT
>NZ_JAUBUB010000073.1:0-33131 GCF_036705265.1 Microcoleus sp. B4-C2 | reverse complement strand
ATTTGTTTATGATTGCTTTATTTGGTTTTCAATGTTCGTGACGGCTTTGTGTTCCGCCATGTAAATAAACATAAAGCTTTTATTTCAGTTTGTAAAGGCCTTTTAAGAACAGTTTTTCTTATATGTGTCATAAATTATGCTTTTTAAAAGCCAGAAGGCTTGCTATATAAGGAGTTGAAAAGCTGAATGCGGAATTTGTGGACGATCGCCCACAAATGAAGAATACTCATAATCTACCTGGGCAACGAGATTCGGGACGGGCGTCAGTGTTAAGATAGATGAAGGGTTGCGATCGCCAACCGCAAAACTCGCACTGCACAGATATATGTTGTTGCGTAAGTCCGATCGATAAAAATCCCAAGGAATGTCTCGCACCGTCACCTACAGCCCTGCTTATACCCTCGTTCCCACTTACGAGTGTTTTAACCGCTGCACCTATTGCAATTTTCGGGCAGAACCCCTGCAAAGTCCTTGGCTAACACTCGCAGAAGCCGAAAAACAGCTCAACTTGCTGCAAACTCAAGGTGTAATTGAAATTCTCATCCTCAGCGGCGAGGTACATCCTCACAGTCAACGGCGAAAAGCTTGGTTGCAGCGGATTTACCATTTGTGCGAACTGGCACTTGCTCTGGGATTTTTGCCGCATACTAATGTGGGGCCGCTCAGCTTTGAGGAGATGGCACTGTTAAAAGAGGTAAATGTATCGATGGGGCTGATGCTAGAACAGCTTGCCCCACATTTGTTACAAACGGTTCATCGACACGCACCGAGTAAAGTGCCGACGCTGCGGCTCCAACAGTTAGAATTTGCTGGGGAATTAAAGATTCCATTCACAACTGGTTTGCTGCTGGGAATTGGGGAAAGTGAGGCAGATTGGGTGGAGACTTTAGAGGGGATCGCCCGCATTCATTCGCGATACAATCACATTCAAGAAGTTATCCTCCAGCCACACAGTCCCGGAAATCAACAAAGTTGGGACGGTGAAGTTTTTGATGCTACAAAAATGCCCGAAGTAATTGCGATCGCCCGCAGCATTTTACCTGATGAAATTGCCCTACAAATTCCGCCCAATTTAGTTGCACAACCAGACATATTGCTGGCTTGTTTAGAAGCAGGTGCTAGAGATTTAGGAGGAATCGGGCCGCGGGATGAAGTTAATCCCGATTATCCTCACCTGCAACACCAAACTTTAACAGAAATTTTAGCAGCAGCAGGATGGCAACTCGTAAAGCGTTTGCCTGTTTATCCTCAGTACGATAAGTGGCTGCCCCAGACATTGCAAACGGCTGTTAAACAATTCAGAGTTAGTCATTAGAAATTCTTATTTTTTAGTCGGCGCAGGCGGACTTAATTTGACAAGAAGCGGTTTCAACCGCCGACTGATAAAAATAAACTATTGAGATTTTAAATCAAAGAACCGCCACCATCAATCCAGACTTCAGTACCTGTGATGAAGCTGGAGGAATGTGATACCAGAAATAACACTAATTGGGCGACTTCTTCGCTAGAACCTGCGGTATTATCCGTCAAAGGAATCATGTCTTGAATGGAATCAGGCGGGACTGGAATGCGATCGAGATGGCGCTTAACGGTGCTTTCTTCAATTGCAGTTAGCACCCCGCCCGGACAGATCACATTGACTCTGATTTGGCAGGCTGCGAGTTCTAGCGCCAGCATTTTTGCAAAGGCTACTTGGGCAGCTTTTGAACAAGCGTAGGCCGTTGCACCAACTTTCCTGAAACTTCTGGTGCCATTAATCGAGGATGTAATTACAATTGAACCTCCTTGTTTTTTCAGATGAGGAACAGCATACTTAACAGCCAAAAATGTTCCTCTAAGGTTGGTGTTAATTGTCCGATCCCACTCATCGGGTTCTATCTCCTCTATCGGCGACCATACACCGTTAATACCCGCATTGGCAAACAAAATATCAATTCTTTGATATTTGTCAAAAATTGTTTGAAATGCTTTTTGCATTTGCTGATAATCCCCAACATCTGCGGCAATAGCCAGCCCGCAGCCTCCTTCATTGACCAACTGGCGGACGGTTTCTTGCCCCGTTTCCAAAATGCGATCGATAATAGCAACTTTGGCGCCTTCCTTGGCCATTAAAATTGCTGCTGCATGACCAATACCCGACCCACCGCCGGTAATAACTGCAACTTTTTCTGAAAGTTTCATATTTTTTTATATAAATATTTTTTGGGGCGATCGCATAGCATAAAAATAATACTAGAGAGAGGACTTTAGTCCTCACTACAAACAACTTTTCGTCATCAAAATCATGAAAGTAAAAAGTGGTTTAATGTACTAATTATAGCGGTAAGGTGTGCAGTGCACACCCTACTTTAGGCAGAGGAGTACGTCAATTTTAACGCTGTTCTTACGGCTGTGGCACCCAGACCGAAACAGAACCGGCGTTACACCGAAAATCAGCCCAACCATCGTCATTAGTTGTGATTGGTTCTTTGATGTGTTCGGTGATGTCAATATAAGTTCGATTCGGCTGTCCGACTTCCATAAACTTAGTGCCATCGCCTCCGTTACTGAGTACCACAGCCATGCCACCCGGATGTTCTTCATCTCCGAGTCGCGTCCAGCCAATAGTGTTGGCGTGGTCGAAGTAATCGTACTGATTGCCGTAGGAATAGGTTTGGCGCGCTAACAAGAATTTATCTACCATAAACTGATGTTTGTCTAACCAAATCTCGTATTCATTGCCATCATTTGCTTTATCCTTATAGTTAGCGCCGTAATAATCCGGGTAAAAAATGCACGGATATCCTTCGCGCCGTAGCAGAATTAAAGCGTAGGCAAGAGGTTTAAACCAAGCCTCGACAACAGATTCTAGGGATTGTAATGGTTGAGAATCATGGTTGTCAACTAAGGTAACGGCGAGGGCGGGTTGCTGTTGGACGAGAGTGTTATCAAAAATTGTTCGCAAATCGTAGCTATTACCGGCTTTGCTAGCAGCGTGGAAGTTGTAGTGGAGGGGTGCGTCAAATAAGGAGACTTTACCGTTCGTTGCTTGGATGAAGTAGTGCAAAGCTTCCACTTCGTAAGACCAATATTCGCCGACGGCAAATAGGTCGCGTTGGGCATAGTGGCGGACGTGTTCCAACCATTCTTGGAAAAATTCTGCTTTAACGTGTTTGACGGCATCGAAGCGAAAGCCGTCAACGTTTGTTGTATCGACATACCACTCACCCCAGTATTTTAACTCCCCGCTTACTTCTGGGTTGTCCATATCTAAATCGCAACCCATCAGGTAGTCATAATTGCCTTTTTCTAAGTCTACTCCTTGATCGAATTCTTTGCCTTTTAGCAGGTAAACGGCATGGGTTTCTGTGTTGTAAACGTTGTAATCAATGGCGTCAAAATGCCACCAATGCCACTCCATGCTGGAATATTTTTTGTCGCGGCCGGGGAAGGTAAAATGCGTCCAAGCTTTGATTTTTTGATATTCGCCTACGGTGTCATTCCTGTTGTCGGGATGCAAGGGTGTGGCTTCGGCTTCTTCTTCTGCATCGGCACCTAATTTGTGGTTGAGGACAACATCGGCATAAATCCGAATTCCAGCATCTTGTGCAGCTTTAATCGCGGCCAAATACTCATCTTTTGTGCCGTATTTCGTGCGTACCGACCCTTTTTGGTCGAACTCGCCTAAATCGAATAAGTCGTAGACGCCGTAACCCACATCCATACCGCCGCCTGTTCCTTTATAGGCTGGCGGCAACCACAGGGATGTAACGCCTATTTTGGCTAAATCTTTTGCAGATTTCGCTAGCTGATTCCACAGGCTGCCGTCGTCGGGGCTGTACCAGTGGAAATACTGCATCATGACGCCATTGAGTTCAGACATATATTTAGTTTTTCCTGTTTTGTAAAGTTGCTAGATATATTTTTATTCGTTGCCGCTCACTCTAGCTATGCCTGCAATCTAAAGCCTATACTTATCATAATAGATGGGGTTGCTCACAACAATCTATCTGTTGATGGATTGACAAAAAAATGTAAATTTGATAAAAATAAATTTTAGGCTATCGAAAATTATTAAAGGGGTGGCGATGCTTCGGTAACTCGCTCAACTCTGGTCTTCCAAGTACCGTCGATCGCCAATTCAAGCAATCTAAATCCCGGCGGGATTTTGTCAACTATAATCGGATGGCTTTTGGGTAAAAGTTGGAGGCAGGTGCTGGGTGTCCCCAAGTAGGTAACTAAGCCCCGCTGTTGGTGAAATTCTTGGTGAATGTGGCCACAAAGAACGATTTTGATTTGAGGATATCGATCGACAATTGCCAAAAATTCATCGGCATTGTGCAGCATCATTCCATCCATGATTTCACAGTCGATCGGCAAAGGATGATGGTGCAAGGCAATGATAACAGGTCGATCGCCCGTTTGTTGCAGTTGAGAGTCTAGCCAATGCAAGCTTTCTGGGGAAAGTCGCCCGCCGTCGCATCCGGCTTCCACACTCGAAAGTAATAGAAACTGCCAGTTTCCTAGCATCCATGATTTTTCTGGGGAAAGGGGCGGCTGATTTAAGATTTCTGCCATGACTGGGATGTTGTCGTGGTTCCCAGGTATCCAGTAGGCGGGAATTCCGAGGGGGGCGATGAGGGAGACGAGGCGCTGGTATGATTCGGGTGTTTCGTCTTGGGATAAGTCGCCTGTCAGCAGCAGTAAGTCTGGCGGCGGCTGTATCTGTTGCAGGCGATCGAGAACTGCTTGGAGGGTGCGGGTTGTTGAGAGGCCTTTCCATTCTCGATCGATCTCTGCAAACAAGTGAGTGTCGGTGATTTGGGCGACGAGTAGGGGAGAAACTGGTGTCATGGCTGGTGTTGCGGGCGATCGATGTAGTTATAGAATAGCCTCGGATGGGTTTTGGGGATATGGGAAAAAAGGGCGATTCCCTACGGGAAAGCTTCGCTTCACGAAATTTTTGACAAATATGTTGAAATAATAGAGATTTGGTGTACTATAAGAAAACGTCAATTTTCAGACGTAACGGCGGCATAGCCAAGTGGTAAGGCAGAGGTCTGCAAAACCTCCACCCCCAGTTCAAATCTGGGTGCCGCCTTTTTTAATTGTCGAGTGTCAAATTATTTGTCCGCGTTGACAGATTGCTGTCCGTTTGACAAATTATTTGTCCGCCTTGACATATTGTTGTCCTGAAAAGAAGATAGCTTACAAAAGTATTACAAATATATTGTGGCAGACCCCTGCCTTACCTTTCAACCCACTCGTAGTCTATGACCATTGAAGCGTTATAACCCTAGAATAATAGCATTCGGTCGAACAAAATAGCTTTCAACCCACCCCTAGTCGGGATGGCCATTGAAGCGTGGCGCACTTAATCTTCCGCTGGTTAGCGTTCTTTCAACCCACCCCTAGTCGGGATGGCCATTGAAGCCTCTTTTCGTAAACGAGCCAAACGTAAACAGCCTCACTTCAACTTTCAACCCACCCCTAGTCGGGATGGCCATTGAAGCACGCTTGCACCTCTTTTATGGTAAGGCTTCTTTAGCCTTTCAACCCACCCCTAGCCGGGATGGCCATTGAAGCGGAGCGGTTTATCGGCAGCCGAACACTTTTCATCTTTTCAACCCACCCCTAGTCGGGATGGCCCTTGAAGCTCTAAGCGCTTAAACCCTGACCTGACCTGGCTTCCAGAAACAAATTTCGTCAACCTTGGAAATATTGCTCTGGAAACTGTCACAACAGGAGGGTTAGCCATCCCAGAAAAAGCCCAAACTTAGTCTGGCTATTAACTTCAGAAGATTCGTCAACCTCTTGGGGATTTCGCTCCCGCTTAGGTTCACGAAAAAAATAAGGTGGGTTCCTCCTTGGTCGGAGGTGATTCAGTAGCCACCACTGCGGTAAACCCACACCCGTATTGCTGGGGGCGCACCTAATTCCTATCCGCAAGGGATAGCAGCTTCGGGGTGGGCAGCTACCAGGGTCAGAAAGCACAACGGTCTTCCAACCGTCAAACTAACCCTCATTTATCACTGCTCAGAGGCTCTGACGAGCATGACCAGCGGCGCTATTTACTATTCTATTGTCAAGGTGCAGTTAGTTGTCAATTAAGTTTTGGAACGTGAGTGATAGACGGAAATCGCTATCTCCTTTGCCTTCTCTTGGGGACTTCCTCTAACTGGCTGCTGTCCCTCTTCGATCGCCATCCCAACTTTCGCTGCTTGACTCTTGATACACTCGATTAGTCTGCCATAACTCCAATTGTGAACGCTAACCCGGTATTTTTTAGCGTAGTTTCGCTGACCTTCTAAAAATTCAGGGCATTTTTGCTTGGCTAAAGCTTGAATTTCGCTTTGGACTATTTCTCGCATATCGCCGAGTTTGGGTAAGACGATGCTACTAGCTTGGTATTTTTGCGCGATCGCGATAATCTCTTTCGCTAGTAATCTATCTACATATTCCCCTAACTCCGATTCTCCAAAACGGTTAGGGGCAGCCTGTTTTTGGGCGCTGTGTCGCTGTTGGGAAGTGCGCTGTTTTTCCTGTCGCTGGCGGTTGAGTAAATGGTAATTTTTACCGAGTAGCTGTTTGACACTGCGGTAAGTCAGGGGTTTAGATGCGATCGCATCTACTACGGCGATGGTAGCAGGTTTTTCTAAGCCCAGGCTCACACCCACGAGAATATGAGGTTGCCCCTGATATAAAGGTTGACTGGGGCGGGGGAAAGGGTTATTAATACGAGCTAATGTAGAGTTTTTGCGCTGAATAAAGGCTTGCTGATTTTCGTTAAGGTTGCCTTTTTCTTTGGTTTTGGTGAGGACTTTGGCAATTTCAGCGGCTTTCTCTTCTTTTACTTGTTCTGTACCTTCGGCTGTCCAGAGGCGAGTATCAACGGTGCAATAAAGCGTTAAGCGGTGGAGGTTCCAGGGTTCGCCTTTTCCTTCTCCTTCTTGCCAAGCAATGCAGCCGCTGCGGAGGGTGAAAAGGCTGCTAGAATGTTGATTTTTACTGGCTCGTTTGATTTGTTGGTCTTCTAGGAAACGCTCGAACCACAGGATTTGACGTTGATCGCAGTAGATTTGAAAACTGTGTTCGCTTAAGCCGTTAAATTTGACGCAGAGGCGGTTTGAGGTGTTTTTAAACCAGGTTAGGTCTTCGTTGGTTTCGTAGGTGACGGGGAAGGGTAGGGTGCTGGGTTGCTTCAATAGTCGGTCTTGCCAGGATTTAGCTTGGGCTTCGTTTTCGGCGACGGTGGTAGATGCGATCGCTAATGTTTCTAACCATGTAGCGTTTGTTAAGTCTCTACCTTTGGGCATTCTGGCGGTTAGCTGTTCGATGAGGCGCTGGATTTGGATTTCGACTTGGCGGCGACGTTTGGCAAATTTTTCTGGGTCTTCTTCTTTATCGGTGAGTTTACAGCCGTTTTTCAACAAGTAAGCGATCGCGCTTCGGGTCAAGTTGTCTTCACTTTGGCGGTAGGCTTCAAACAAGCTCTGAGATAGGCTGCGGTTAGTTTCGGAAACTTTCGGTTTTTTTGCTTTTTTACTTGTTTTTTTAGGCTTGGGAGAGTCGGCGAGGGCTGAGTGCGGAGTAAATTGAGCCAAGATTTCAGCGGCTTTGGTGCGAAGGGTGTCTAAGGTAATGCCGTTAGTTTCTACGAGTTCGGCATCGCTTTTGAGCATTTCTAGCCAGCGGGTTTTGCCTTCGAGTTGGTATTGCAACCGTTTCATTAAGGCCAACCAAGATTTGTAGATGTAGTTAACAAGCGCGATCGCACTCATGTAAAAGCGACTGGGTTGACCAACATAGCGGGGGTCGGTTTTGAGGGATTCGCCAAGCTGTTTGACAATTCCTGCGGGGAGTTTGCCGTTTTGTCGCCATGTCGGGAAATCAGGGTGTTGGCCAACTTGTTCTAGGAGTTCATTGATGAGGGGCGTGTTTTTCTGTGCCATTAACTCCCAAAGTTGACGGCGGGTGGGCTCCTTGGCGATTAGGCGACACTGGATGGTGATTTGACTCATGGCTGTTTTTAACAGTAATATTTCAATACTAACCTAATTGTATAAGCCTAACATAATTGTATAAGCCTAACATAATTGTATAAATCAGCGCTCCTGTAGAATGAGTTTCATGGAAGAGCGCTTTTTTACGACTAAGCAGGCGGCTGAGATTGCAGGCTGTACGTTACGTCAGTTGCAGTATTGGCGTGAGAGTGGGGTGGTTGTCCCTGTGATTACGGAAACGGGGACGGGGAGGAGTATTTACTACTCTGAGGAAAATTTGGTGGAGTTGGCGACGATGGTTTATTGGCTGTCGGTGGGTTTTACATTTGAGGTGGGGCGGGAAGTGCTGAAGACGCTTAAGGAGCAGTATCCGGGGCTTTTGAGCGATCTGGAGCCACAGCGGTTAATTTTTGTCAAGGAGTTGCAGGGAGGAGATTCTAAGCTGGTAGAGTTCGATGTGGATAAAGTAGTAGCAGCTTGGGCTGAGGGTAAGTTTGTCATACCGGTTTGGTTAGATGTGATTCATGCGCGGTTGCGGGAGAGAGTGAATGTGAGAGTGAGGCCGAGAGTGAGGGTGTAAAGTGCGATCGCTCCAACTGGTAGAGTTTGATTGGGAGAGTGCGATCGCATCGTTAAAAACTGGTCAGCCTGTAATTCCGGTGTGGTTAGATCACATTCATCAAGGGCTCGCTAGTAAGCTGGTGAGTTAGGCCCGATCGCATTGTTGCATTTAATTAGCGTTGTCGTTGTTTGAGCTGAAGGTGATTCATTGGCGGTTGCTGGGAAACTAAAAGAAGTCTATAGTTCCAGTTGAATCTCAATAACTTCCAAGTGGAGAGCGGTTTAATTCATCTTTATATAAACGCCAATCAGGAAGGAATCGGTTCATTAACATTGTGAATCGCTCGTTATGATGCCGTTCTAAAAGATGCGTCATTTCATGGACGACGACGTATTCCAGGCAGTTAGGAGCTTTCTTGGCTAATTCAAGGTTCAACCAGATGCGTTTCGCTTCAATGTTGCAGGTACCCCATTTTGTTTTCATCTGCTTCACTCCCCAATCATTAACCTGAACGTCTAGAATTGCTGCCCACTTTTCGATTAATAGAGGAATTGCTTTTTTTAACTGCTGTCGATACCAATTCATCATGACTTTTTCCCTTTGGGCTTCGTCGCTTCCTTCCCTAACGTAAAGGTCGATATAGGTGTTGTTTCTTACTTGTACCTTACTGTTACCTTGGTGATATATAACATTTAGTAAATAGCGTTTGCCTTGAAAATAGTGGCTTTCACCAGAGACACATTCTCTTTTTGATTGCCGTTCTTGCGCTTTGAAATTTGCCTGATGCTTTTTGATCCAAGATATTTTTGAGATAGCAAATAAACGTACAGCTTCATCATTCACTCTCAGAGGTGCAGCAATCCGAACTCGACCATCGGGAGGATATACCCCAAGATGGATGTTTTTAATATCTTTTCTATCAACATCAATTACTAGATCGCTGACGCTTATCTGATACATCCTAATAGTCGCTTTGATTCTTCACTATCTCAAAAATTATATCTACTTTTTCCGGGGAGTCAAGGTGTTTTTTGATGGCGTTTTTTACTTCGCGCTCCTTAATTTTATTGCCGCGCCAAGCATCCTTTTTGGTTTGGCAAATTTCATTGTCGATCGCCAATGCCAGATCCTCATTTTGCTCTAGGTTATCGTATAACGCTCGTTTGGCGGGAGTGTCCAGAGATGGAGGGTACTGGGTTGAGGTTGCAGGTTGGGTAACTTGTCGGCTGAGAGCCACAATTTTATTCAAGTAGTCCTCATACTCCTGAGCGGCTGTTTTGCGTTCTTGAATCAGTTTATCCAAGAGTTCCGACATTGTGCCGAAATACTTGGGGTTGGTGGGACGTTGGTCGATGATAACTTTGCGTAGGTTGTTCTCAATGGTTTCGGCAACGGCTTCTGGGTTTTGTCTGATGCCTTTGGGTAGGGTATTGACTGCATCCTTGCCCCGATCGACAATCAACTCAATCAGCGTCATATCCTCAAATGTGGAAAGCACTTCGCTCTCTTCTGCGCCAATGTAGCTATCGATCAGGTGGCGCATCGCGGGTTCATAAGCTTTCAGGTCGATCGCATCCCCACTGGCAAGTTTGACTTCGGCGCGAATCTGTTCGTAATATTTGACTTCCTGCTTAATGGTTTCAATTTCAGCAGAAGAATAGCCAGCTTCTAGCATATCGTTTGCTAGGTTAGCGTAAGCTCGAACTAGAGAAGCGGTGAGTTTGTAGAGGCTAACTCGCTTTTGTTCGTGTTCTTTTACTAAATCTGGGTCTTCGGTGTTGGAACCACAGAAATAACGGATGTAGGCCAGGGTATTTTTTGGCGGTTCTACAGGCTCGCACAGGGCTTTGATGCTTTCTCTGGCAGTTTCTAAACGTTCGACTCCCTTTTCCAGGCGATCGCTCAATAACCCCTCGACATCGCCTCGATCGTAGTCCTCAAACGCTTCAGCGGTGTAGTCGAGAACGGATTTCTCCAGGCTGTTGAACAAATCTTTGTAATCGATAATATAACCATACTCTTTATCGTCACCATCCAGTCGATTAACGCGACAAATCGCCTGAAACAAACCATGATCTCGCATGGTTTTATCTATGTAGAGATAGGTGGTGGGGGGCGCATCGAAACCAGTCAGCAGCTTATCCACCACAATCAGCAGCTTCATCTGGGCGGGTTCATCAACAAATTTATTTTTGACCTCTTCCTCAAAGGCTTCGGGGGTTTTACCATTCAGCATTTTTTGGTAAATCTCATACTGCCACTGCTTTTCGGTGTATTCGTCTCCGCCAGTGCTTTCGCCTTTGATGCTTTGGAGGGAGCCATCGTAAGAGGTGACGATCGCACATCGTTTGAAGCCGCGATTCTGGAATAACTCATAATATTTGCAGGCTTGGTAAATGCTGCCTGCTACCAAGAGAGCATTGCCCCGATTGCTTTGGAGACGGTCTTTGGTTTCAAAGTCTAATAGGATATCGCTGACAATTTTTTCTAGTCTGGATGCCGAACTCAAAACCTGTTGTAAGGTACCCCAGCGCTGTTTCAGTTGAATCTTGGCTTGTGTGGTTAAGCCTCTAGTTTTCGCTTCAAACCACTGGTCGATTTTGGTTTCGGAAGTGATGAATTGATCGACATTGCGGGCTTCGTAGCGTAAATCGAGAACTACTTTATCGGCTACGCCTTCATGAAATTTATAGGTATGAATGTAACCGCCAAAGACATCAATGCTATTCTGCTTGTCCTTTTTGAGTAACGGCGTACCTGTGAAGCCAATAAACACGGCATTGGGCAGAATTTCCTTCATGGCATCGTGCAGCTTGCCTGATTGGGTGCGGTGGCATTCATCTACAAATACATAGATATTGCCTTTGGAGGAGAAATCTGAGGGGAGACTTCGCTTGAGGTCTGCAATGTAGCTGTCGTAGTCTGCGTCGCTGACTTTATCTTTGTCTTTTTTGCCGAATTTATGAATTAAAGAACAGAGTAGCCAGGGGGCCGTGCGATCTAGTTTATCGATCAGGTCGCTACCGTTTTTGGTGCGAGAGATGTCTTCGTTAACGCCTTTAAAAACATTCTCAATCTGCTTGTCTAGTTCATCGCGATCGGTCACGATCAGGACACGGGCATCGGTGATATTTTCGCGAATCCATTTGGTCAGCCACACCATTGTTAGACTTTTGCCACTGCCTTGGGTGTGCCAGATAATGCCGCCCTTCCGTTGTTGCAGAAAGGTTTGAGCGGCTTTAACACCAAAATACTGGTTATGACGGCAAACTTTTTTGATGCCGCGATCGAACACAATGAAATTGTGGATTAATTCGAGGAATCGTTGTTTTTCGCAAAGGCGCAGCAGAGTGCAATCTAGTGCGCTGTCGGCAATGTCGCAGTCTAAACTGGATAAATATTTGTTTTCTTTAGGGTCTGTTTTAGGATTATAGTCTGGGTTTTCTTCTTTCCAAGTCAGATAATATTTTTCGGGGGTTTCGATCGTGCCGTAGCGTAAGCCTTGAGTGTCATTGCCTGCCATAACAAACTGCATGGTGGCAAAAAAGGATTTGATAAATCTTGAGGTTTGGTTATCGAGGTTTTGGCGGATGCCTTCGGAAACCGAGACGGTGCTGCGTTTGAGTTCTAATACACCCAAGGCGATACCGTTGACGTACAGCGCCACATCCGGGCGTTTGGTATTTTCGCCTTTGACTGTCACCTCTTCGGCAACCGCAAAGTCGTTTTCTAAGGGGTTTTCCCAATTAATCAGCCAAACGGTTTGGGCCTTTTCGCCGACTTCTTCTCGGATTTTGACCCCATAGCGTAACAGGCTGTAGACGGCTTTGTTGATGTCGTAGAGGCTTTTACTTTGGTCGTCTGCGACTTTTTTGAGTTCAGACAAAGCTTTGTTAATCAGGCTGTCGCTGTAGCTTTGTTGGCGGCGCAAAAAGTTGGTGAGGAGATCGGTTTCAATATGGCTATTATTGGGGCGGTCTTGCCAGTTGCCCAAATAGCTATAGCCTAACTGCTGCTGAAACAGTTGTACAACACGATTTTGGGTTAAGCGTTCCCGTTGTCCGACCTTGTTCATACCAGTCGAGTCCTCCCAGTGAGAAGTTCTTGCATCATTCCCTGTTTTATGGCTTTGTATTTATCGCATTTTTGCTCTAAGGCTTCGATTTCTGTGTCCATGTCGGTGAGAACTTGGGCGATCGCTTGTTGTTCTTCTTTTGTTGGTGGTAGTACAATTTCAAATTTTAATAGGTCAGCAAGAGTAATATTTGCCTGATTTGCATTACCACGAAAAATCACCTCAATATAACGCAAATATCTTTTCGTTGTGAGATGATAATATATCAGTCTCTGCTTATAATCTTTGTTAGATTTTGAACGGATTATAACGGCATTTTGGTTAAGCAGACATCCCGCATATTTCTTTTTTATAAAAACAACTTTACCAACCATTGAATCATACATAGGTGGTTTAGAACCCACAGTAGAAAGAACTAAGTCATTCTCTTGAAGTTGCCAATTAGTGTACAAACACAACTTGCTGTTTTTGATATAAATTTGGTTCTCATCTTTAACAGAATTATACGTTGTATCACTAACCCTTATTATTCGGACTCCATCACTACAATAATCTTTTGATTTAAACGCAAATCCTTTGATGTAATCCAAAATCTCCCCCAACTTCTTCTCTTCCCACTCTCCGCTAAAACCGGGTAGGCGTTTTTTGCCCGTTAGGAGTTGCTGCGTTGCACCTTGCTTGATGTTGCGCTTTTTGGTGATGAGGCGATCGAGTTCTGCGATCGCGGCATCGACATCACTTAGGGCTTGTGCGATCGCTTTTTGTTCAGAGAGAGGGGGAAGGGCTAACATAATTTTGCGGACTGTTAGCAAACTCATCCCAGCTTTTGCCCCTAAATCTGTCGAACCACGAAATAGTTTTTGGGAATTCTCAGATGCTAAAAAGTAGCTGACAAAATGACTATTTATTTTGTGAGGAGCAAATCTAACTAATGCTATATGCTGATTAATATAAGCGGGCTTTGGAACCGAAGTATTAACATAACAAGTAATCCCTATGTCCGCCGTGATAGAAATAAGTATGTCATGCTCCTGTAATTGACTTCGCATTCCCTCATTCATCCCAGAGGGTAAATTTACCAACTTCAAATCACTTAAATCGAGATAAATTGATTCTCTCGACATATTAGTAATTCGGATAAATGGCGCACCTGTGTCAGAATAAAACTTAGCCCAGCCACGAGATCCGCTGGTGAGAAAAGGATTTAAATCGCCGATTTCGGTAACATCCCACTCTACTGGAATTACAGCGACATCAGTTTGTTTGTAACCTTCTGGGATTTTCTTCTTCATCACCACGCTATCCCTATCCTCTTCAAATGAGCATCCACCCGACTTGTCAACTCATCCACCCGACTTGTCAACTCTGGCAAAGGCATCTCATATCGTTCCGCCAACTCCTTAATCCGTTGCGTCAACCGTTGCGAAATCCGCTCCATCTCCGAATTTATCGCTTGTTGCAGCGTCACCATCCACTTATCATTTACTACCAGCGTTTTTATCTCGTCCTGCGTTATATTTCCATATTTTATTAACACATATTTATCCAAAAATTGATTCAATAATTTAATTTCTTTACTAACTTCCACCTCTTGCTCAATCAGTTTTAAATAAGCCTTTAACACCTTTAACTCATCGGCAAACGTTGCATCATTCTTGATTGTCTTAATGCGATCATTTACATTTGCTTTAGTAATTTTGCCATGGTCATTGGTGACTTCCTCCAGCAAACCCTCCTCTCCACCGTGTTCTTCTTCCAGTTCCTCCTGCTGGCGAACAATTTCATCTCTTTTCGCTTCCTGTTTTTCAATCTCCGCCTGTTCAGCTTTGAAATAGCGGTTAATCATCAACTCTTTGGGAATCAGCTCGCAGATATAATCTGTAACTGCACCTTTTTTATTCCTCACTGCTGTCAGTTCTGCTTTCCACCCATCCTCAATCAGAATATAAACATCATCCTTCATGCTCTCCACCCAATAAGTCATTAGGTGCTGATAAACATCGTATTTATCTATCAGACTTTTTCCGGTAAAAGCTTGCAACAAATCTTCTGAAAGACTGTAAATAATATCCTTGGGATGATGTCCCGGTTGGATATCTTTCAGCCAAGGTGTATTTTTTGCTTGCCACCCTTTAAAAACCGCCTGAATTTCTTGCCCATAGCTAATAAATTCGGGATAGTCAAAAATGCAGGCTTTGACCTCCTCTATGGAGATTTTTAGCTTTAAATATCCAGGTCGCTCTGCTACTTCAAATAACTTCTGCTTTAGCGTCGGATACACCTGCCAATACTCACTCAACGCCTCAACGTCTCGCTTGGGAATTCCTCCCAACAAATGCGCCTCAATATCCTGAATATCTTCCTCTTCCTGGCTGTCGATGTAGCGGGGAATATTCAGGGTGTAGTCGTTTTTGGGTTCAGCAATTTCCTCAAATGGCACAAAGCGGGAATACTTCGGAATCTCTAGCTGCCGATTAAACACATCAACAATTTTGTGAATATCCTGATCCCGCAATCGGTTCTTATTGCCATCTTTGACAAAACTTTTGCTGGCATCAATCATAAAAATGCCCTGGCGCTTCTCGGCATTTTCCTTGTCCAGCACAATGATGCAGGCAGGAATTCCCGTTCCATAAAATAGGTTGGGCGGCAAGCCAATAATGCCTTTAATCACTCCCTTGCAAATCAAGTTCTTGCGAATCTCTGCCTCGGCATTGCCCCGAAATAGAACCCCGTGAGGCAGAATAATCGCCCCCTTACCCTTACTTTTAAGCGATCTGAGCAAATGCAGCAAAAAGCTATAGTCGCCATTTTTCGCCGGAGGGATGCCATCCTCAAAGCGCTTAAATTCGTCTTGAACCGGGTTAAATCCATTGCTCCAAGCTTTTGAAGAAAAAGGCGGATTAGCAACAGCAAAATCAAATTGTTTCAGTTTCCCATCCGCTTCTCTAAACAGTGGGTCTGCCAACGTATTCCCTTGTAAAATATCTGCCGTAGGATGCGCGTGCAGAATCATGTTCATCTTAGCCAAGGCGCGAGTAGCGTTGTCCATCTCCTGCCCATAGATGGTTAACCCCCGTGCAGCTTCATCCGCCGCCTTCAGCAACAAAGAACCGCTGCCACAAGTCGGGTCATAAATTGTCTGATCCTGGCTTTGGGCAGTATTGACCCCAATCACCTTAGAAATAATCCGAGACACTTCCGCCGGAGTATAAAACTGCCCTTTGCTTTTCCCTGACTGGGTGGCAAAGTTCCGCATCAGGTACTCGTAGGCATCCCCTAACAGATCGTCCCCATCTGCCCGATTTTTACTAAAATTCAGGTTCGGGTTCTTAAAGATATCTACCAAGTTAGAGAGCCGATCCTGCATCTCCTTACCTTTGCCCAACTTGTCAGCATCATTGAAATCAGCAACGTCAATAATGCCCTTCAGGTCATTCGCTTCCGCAAGTTTGGCAATAATTTTATTGATTTTGTCCCCAATTTCTTTGTCGCCTTTCAGCGCCACAATGTCGTGAAAGCTTCCCCCATCCGGGACTTCAATCAGGGCATCCTCTACCCCAGCATAGCGGTCAGAAACATATTTAATGAACAATAACGCCAGCACATAGTCTTTGTATTGCGAGGCATCCATGCCGCCCCGCAACTCATCACAGCTTTTCCATAACGAACTGTAAAGTTCACTTTTCTTAAGTGCCATCTTGTGCCGCCTTGTACAGCGCGTCCTAAGTTTTGTCTGCTAGACAGTGTTAGAACGCAATTAATTATTTTACCTCGAAACGCAACCAGCCCGCAAAGAACCAGTAATATTTGACAACATCCAAATCTACAAACATCTCAGCTTACTGAGGCGAGCGTGGACAACCAAAGCTAGAAACTGCAACTATCAAGCCACCGATTCTACCTAATGACCTCAATGCCTGGGTCATCCAGACAGTAAGCCTAACTGAAGGCGATCGCACCCCGAAATCGCTGGAACCCAAACTTTTCCAAAAGCGCGATCGCCTTCGGTCGATTTTAGATACACAAATTGCTGCTCTTGTCGATCGTGTTGAAGCTTCTCCCCGCTCGGTGCAGGTACGCGAGTTAGGCTAACGTTGGGGTTGGTGCGGATACAAAGGGGATTTATATTTTCACTGGCGAGTGGCGATGCTCCCGCGAGTGATGATAGAGTATGTGGTTATTCACGAGCTGGTGCATCTGATTGAACCGCATCATACGAATGCGTTCTGGGATAGGGTGGAGGGGGTTATAAGTGATTGGGGCGATCGTAAGCGCTGGTTAGCGGAGAATGGAGTGAGTTATAATCTTTAGGAATGGGTGAGATGTGGGGGTGTCGCATTCATCAACACTTGCGAGAGAGCCTCAGAAACTTTAAGCGGTAGGGGAGTCGCTCTAAAATTTACCCGAAAGTGGGTTAGAAATAGTGTATTAAACAATATAATTTCAGTAGCAATAAACTTTTTGAGATTAAGCCGAAGCCTATTGTCTACTCTATGTCTAAGGTAAACTGGTAAATAGCACAATCTGATTTTAGCTAGATGACACAGAATGCCAGCGTACAAACCCTGCTAGAGCAAGGACACGAGCAACTGGATCGGGGAAAGTACCAAGCAGCACTAGAAACTTTCCAGCAGGCAGCTATACTAGAACCGCAAACCCTTCAGGTTTTGTATGGATTGGGTTTAGCTTGCTATAAGCTGTCCGAGTATCATGAGTCAGTTAAATATTTCGATCAAGCTCTGGAGATTCAGAAAGATTACCTTCCAGCATTGGCGCATCGAGGTTGGGTTTATAAACAACTGAATCAGAATGACAATGCTCAAACAGATTTTGAAAGAGTGCTTAAGATTAAGGCCAAAGATTATGAAGATTGGCAAGCTCGAAGCAAGGCCTTTTTTGAATTACAAAAGTATGAAGAGGGACTCGTCAGTATAAACAAAGCGATTGACCTAAAACCTGACTCTCATGAAGCCTGGATGTATCGTGGCATTACGTTAGGGGGCTTAGGTCGCTATGAACAGGCACTCGCTAGTATAGACAAAGCAGTTAAGCTTAAACCCGACTCCCATGAAGTTTGGATGTATCATAGCATTTCGCTAAGGAGCTTAGGTCGCTATGAAGAGTCACTCGTCAGTATAGACAAAGCGGTTAAGCTCAAACCCGACTCCCATGAAGTCTGGATGTATCGTGGCATTACGCTAGGGAGCTTAGGTCGCCGTGAAGAGTCACTCGTCAGTATAGACAAAGCGGTTAAGCTCAAACCCGACTCCCATAAAGCCTGGAGGTCTCATGGCATTGCCTTATGGAATTTAAACCGCTTTCAGGAGGCAGTTGCTAGTTATGACCGAGCTATAGAAATTAACCCTGACTACGAAGATGCTTGGCTCAGACGTAGCTATGGAATATTTAAACTAAGTAAATTAAAGCGCTTTGAATTTTTACTCACCAGTTGTGAAAAAGTCCTAAAAATCAAACCTGAAAACGCGGAGAGCTGGTTTGATTACGGCAATGCCTTAATCGGTTTACGTCGGGTGGAAAAGGCAATTGGCAGTTACGACAAAGCCATAGAAATTGACCCCGACTATTCGGAAGCTTGGAAAAGCCGAGGCTTTGCACTCAAGTGCTTAGGTAACTTGGAAGAGGCGATTGACAGCTATGACAAAGCCATAGAAATTGACCCCGACGACGCAGACGCCTACTACCAAATTGGCATTCTGCTCGAAGATTTAGGCTACTGGGAAGATGCCTTCGACAGCTACGATGAAGCTGTGAAAATAGACCCTGATTATATAGACGCTTGGCAGAACCGCAGCAAGGTATTACTACGCCTAAATCGTTCTTTAGAGGCTTTTGCCTCTTATGAGTGTACGTTAACCTTAGATCCCCAAAATTTTTATGCCTTAAATGGCAAAGGCTTAACGTTAACAAATCTGCTACATTACGCAGAGGCGATCACAGCCTATAAAGAGTCCATATACTATAGTGAAAAACAATACTGGAGAGCTTGGCACAATCTAGGTTGGGCACATATTAACTCAGGGCAGAGCTACAAGTTAGCCTTAAAAACCTGGGCTGACGGCCTGACAGCCCTTAAAGCAGAGACAACCGACGGTTATCAAGAAGGTTGCGGAGTCTTGCATCACTCTATCGGCAAAGTTTACTACCGACAAGGACGCACACAGGGAAAACGTGACTATTGGCACAAAGCAAAAAAAAATTACGAAAAAGCATTGAAGTTTCTAGAGAGTAACTCCAAACTCGGTGAAAGATATCTTGAAGTTTTACAAGATTTGTACCGTATCTATTTAAACTTGGAGAAAATAGAGAAAGCTGAGGAATTACAACGAATTGGAGCGGATCTGTTACGGCGCTTGCTAGCTGAACCCAAGCATCCTGGTAAGAAAAAACAGCTTGCCCTCAAGTTTGTAGGCTTTAGTCAGTTAACTGTTGATTTATATGCTCAGTCCGAGCAGCTAGTAAAAGCCCTGGAAACCGCAGAACAAGGTAAAAATGCCTGCTTGACTTGGCTCCTCTCTGGCTGGAGGGAGGACTATCCAACACCTAGCTGGGAAAGAATTCAGCAGCTTGTAAATTCCAAAACGGCTGTTGTTTATTGGCACCTCAGCCCTGCTGCTCTCACCACATTCATCATCAAACACGACGCCTCAGAACCCATACTCATCACTTCTTCCCCACCAACGAACCCTGAAAAACTACCCACCCCAGTACGACGCTTACAGGAATTTGAAGACTGGGTCAAAGATTGGAATCAACAATACGCTGAGTATCGCAAAGGTAAGAAACAGGGAGGAGCAAGTACAAATAGCTGGCGTGAACAGCTTCCAGAAATGATGACTCGGCTGGGTAAAATACTTGATATTCCCGCTATTTTGCCTCAGCTAAACAATATCAGCCAGCTAATCTTGATTCCCCACCGCGACTTGCACCGCTTCCCCCTCCATGCCCTGTTTCCCGACACCTTTACCATCACCTACCTGCCCAGTGCTCAACTTGGCATTGCTCTTCTAGGTAGAGAGGCTAGGATCGAGGGGAATCTCCTGAGTGTGGAACATCCAGATAGTAAAGGCTTTTATCCCCTTCCCCATGCAGAAATCGAATCTGCTGCAATTGCTCAGCTATTTAACAATCCCGCACCCAAACGGATTGCTGGTCAAGAAGCAACGGAAACCACAGTGAAAGATGCCTTAACCACTGGATACAATATCTTTCACTTTACCGGACATGGCATCTATGATTTCCAACATCCCCAAAAATCAGCCATCGCACTTACTGGTGAGGAATACCTAACGCTAGAAGAAATTTGCAAAATCAACCTCAGCGGATACCAGCTAGTCAGCCTGTCAGCTTGTGAAACTGCCATCACTGGCAACCAAACCATTACGGAAGAATATGTTGGCTTAGTCAGTGCGTTTCTCTATCAGCGTGTCCACTATGTTATCAGTACCCTGTGGACTGTGACTGATGATGCTAGTAGCTTGCTGATGATATACTTTTATTGGCAACTGAAAAAAGGCAAGTCACCCGCTGTTGCTCTCGCTAAAGCAACAAAATGGCTACGAAATTTAACAGATGGAAAACTCGAAAGGCTGTATAGAGTAATCTTTGCCCAACTTCTACCAGATGACAAGCCTCTCCGTCCCTTTCTCAGAAGAAAGCTAGAACAACAGCGTAAAATGAAATTATTTCAGAAGAAACAGAAGCGCTTTGACGATCCTTATTATTGGGCAGCTTTCACAATTACTGGTAGGTATAATTGATTTCCTTATGAAACCTAACGACATAATTACTCTTACAGCCTTCCTTACTGCCCTAAACCAGCTAGATGAGCCTTTGCCTGCGAATATCCAAGCCAAATTAAATGAAATTGGCAAAGCCCTCGCCGCTGATCCAACGAATCTCGGCAACTTAGATGTGATCGCTGAGAGCTATGAACCCTTGGATACAGTCTACCAAGAAGAGCTTGCAACCCTTGAGAGTGAGGTTGGTGAACGTAATAAAGCTGAGCCTCCACTTCCCCTACCGATTGTACCTACCGAAGAACTGGCCAATACTGCAATTGATACTTTTAGTTCCGATGACTCGGTCTCTACTGCTAAACAAGCTGCAAAACCTAGTATTCTGAAACAGATTTGGCAGTCTATCACTGGCAGCAAATAAAATGTCTGACAAAATTATTTATCCCAGTATTGATTTATTCCTTTATGACTTAAAAGATGGTTTGGGTCAAGATGAGGGGAAAGTTGATAAAAATTGTCTTGATTTTTGTAAAAAAATATACAACGATTTAGACGAAGAGAGCTTTCAGGAAAAATACAAACAAATCCAGAAGCATAAAAATACTGATGCTGATGCTATCGAGTTACTGGAAACCAGAAGGAGGGAATTTCAATCCCCGTTAGATGGTTACTACTACCCTCTGCAACTTGGTGACACTTATGCCCTCCAGGTTGACTACTCCGGCAAAGAGGATGCCAACGGTAAATCCAATGATAAAGAACAAGACCTTGACGATGAACCTTTCTTGAACCTAAAACAAGAAATTGAAAAACAAATTTATGGTGAGACAGGCACACTCGGACAAACCTGGTTAGCTTGGGGAAAACTGGCAGAAAACAAGCCCGAACATGAAATTGAGAAGATTGCCAAAGGCTGCTATACCCAACTCGTTGGAAAGTATAACTGGGATAGAGATTTTATAGGCAAAGGTCAATGGTTCGGGGGAACAGTCTTTGAGTTGTGGTACTGCCCGGAAAATCTGGGTTTAACGGGTAAAGAATTTTGGGAGAAGTTTAGGAGAGAGAATCATCACGTTTTAATCTGGTTATTCCCCTATGACCAATCTCCAGACGAGATGAGAAAAAATTTAAATAGTGTTTATTATGATTTTTTGCGCTTATTTCAATACCGCCATAAAGTAGTTTGGGCATACTATCAAAGTAGGCATCAAAAATTTCTCCTCAAAAAAGAATATGTTGATATTCAGCCCTCGATTAATCAAACCAGTGATTTACCCAGGCAACTGCAAGCTAACAACATGAAATTAAATCAACTTCAAAAAACTCTGACCGATAACCTAATTAACCTTTCTGACTATACTATTGCCTTAAACTATCTAGAAAATCAACGCCGTACAATTAAAGTCAATCTAGAAAATTATAAATTTCGTTCAAAGGAGATGAGTACAAAATATACAGGTAGCAATTTAGAGTTTCTAAAAAATTTTAGTGAGGGTGATATTTATGCTCAAAAATATCAACGACAAATAGACGCAGACTATGAAAGTCTTAGTCCCGGATTAACCCTACTGGAAAACCTAAATAGCGCCATCCAAGGCATCATCGACCTAGAGCAAACCAAAAGCGATCGCGCCCTAGATAATACAATTGCGATCGCGAGTGTTGGACTAGCTATCAGTGGGCTTACCGCCACTGTTGCCACAGCTCATAACCCTTCACCCAAATCCTATACCGACCTTTCTTTCCTACTATCGCCAGCCTTCGTGTTGAGCATTACCTTCAGCGCACCTTTTTTAATTGCCTTACTCGTTCGCATCTTCCGCCGTTAAAGATTCCGCATCCTGCTGCTGTAATTGCTAGATGCGATCTCTTTTTTCTTGCTGAGTGCAATTTTGACTGGTATCTGTGAACAGTAGAAATGTCTATGCCGAAAGATTGCTACAAGCTCACTCTCAGTAAGCAGAGGGAACCTTATCTTCTCAAAAAATCAGCAAGGTTTCTGATACTCCGTCATCTTCCCAAACTCCATAAAGCAACGCTGACACCAGCCCTCCGTCCACCAAGCCGGAACCTTAAACCTTGCCCCGCAGTTGGGACACTCCGACAGCAAGCGTAATTTGTGCCGATCGCACCCCTGCATCTCTTTAAACTGCCACTCGATCCGGTGACAAGGGGACTCAGTATAACAAGCCCCACACAACCGAATCGGCTCCAACTTCATCCCCACCCCAGGAGGCGGTAACATTTCCTGTAACTGTTCCTTTTCAACTCCCACCACCGCCGCCAACGCCTCCAACTGCTGAGGAGAAGGAGGCGGATTAAACCGAAACTTTTCCCAACGGGCGATCGCGCCTCCCAACCCCGCCATCTTACCCAACCCAGTCGGCGTTAACTTATTCGCCCGTCGAAACCGTCCCAAAAAATGGCTCAAACTCTCACCTTCCAACGGTTCCACCCGAAACAGCCAAGGCTGGATATCGATCGCTTCCATCACTTGTACTCCCCAGTAACTTCTTTGAGAGTTTCCAAATCAATCCTTGATAACCCCTTCTTCAAAGCCCGAATCGCCGCCTCCCGGAGAATCATATCCAATAGCCCCACATAACCTCCAGTCGCTTCCCCCAAAGTCTTCAGCATCGCCTTACTAGAAAGATTAGAAGCCACAGGTAACAGTAAAACCCTCTTTTCCCAAACCTCCACTGTCCGCTTAAACTCCTCCCCCGACAACTTACCAAACCGATGACTTGACCGAAAACGGTTATAAACCTGTTCATCTCGCTTAATCACCGCATCTAAGCGATCGGTTCCCACCAAAATCACCGGAATTTCCAACCTATCAAAAATATCGCGCACCTCAGCAAACGTCTTAGGCTTAAACCGATCCGCTTCATCAATAATCAGCATCTCCACGCAGCACCCCTTGAGCACCCGCATCGTGCGATCGCGAATTTCGGCGATCGTTCCCTTAACCACCTGATACTTCAAATGCTCAAGAATCACGCCAAACAATTCCTTCGCGCCACACTCTTGCGGAATTTGGATGTAAGCCACAGGAACCGTTGGCGGCTGTCCCGGCTGCTGAAGAGGTTTGTGCCGTAACCTGTAAGCATCACACCCCATAGTTTTGCCCGTCCTCGACTCGCCCACAACTCGCCCCGACTGCCGAGACTGTCGCTTTCCTTCGAGCCAGTCATGGAGAATTTTAACCTGTTCCAACTGCACAAAAGTCTTGCGGTTCAATCTTTGAATTTCCGCTTGAATTTTTTCTTGATTAAGCGGAATATCGCCTAATTCCTTAGCGACTGCTTGGGCTTCTTGATTCGTCATTTTTTACCACCCGTAATCTTCGCGCATTTGTTCGTAATCCAATACGTCCGGCATTTCTGGTTCAGCTTCAGTGTTGTGCGATACCACTTCCTCCGGTTCCGGTTCCATAGATACAGGCTGTTTTGCCTTACGGAGTTCACCTTGTTCAGCCTTTTGGCGTTCCTTTTTCGTTTTCTTCTGAGTGACGAAAGTGTCGCGATCGCGCACTTCCTCCAAAATCGAACGGTTAGTAACCGCTTTCCCAGCTTCCCGAACCTTGCGGCTACTAGCTTTCGCCTCATTTATAGACAGTTGCTCTGTCTCCAAATCTTGAGCATACGCACGAGCTAAAAATACTTCTCGATTGCCCTCAGTTCGATAGACCAAGACTGTTGTAATGTCTCTAGGGTCATATCGCAGCACCACGCTTTCTCCAGCGTATCCTGCCAAATTTTCGCCTCGATAAGTCAAATTTTCAAACTGTAAATAGCCACCTCGATAAATTGAGCGCCGCGTCTGCTTCATCAAGCAAATATCTAAATCTCTCTGAGAAATTAGATTGGGAACAGCAATCAACCCTGCTTCCCACCGTTGAAACCGCGACTGGTCGCCCATTCGGGCATCAACACTCTGGTTGTATTTATCAACAATAAAGCGCACCAGCAGTTGTTCTAATTCCCGCAGCGTCAGACAAGCTTCTTTCTCGGCTTCTTCTGGTCGCTTTTGCACATTTGAACCCGTATATCCCGGTAACATCGAAAACAATTCAGTGTTAAAAGTGCCAAAAGGACGCTCAACAATACCACCTTCAGAAGGGCGATCGCGTAAATGACAAACAAACCCTAACTGCACCCCAATCTGTTCCAGATGGTTAGAACGGAACTCCTTACCGCCATCTGTATAAAAGTGCTCAGGTTTGCCATAAGTCCCCCATTCGCAATGGAGTTGATAATCTGAGCCATACTGCTTGGGTAAAATTGCATGGCGCAATGCCAGCGCTACCACCTGAGAACTCGGTGCATCGTAGGCCAAATTAATGCCCACAATGCAGCGAGAATAGGTATCAATCACCGTTGTAAACCAAGGACGAGCTAGAGTGTGACCATCTCGATCTACCAACAACACATCTGCAAGGGTATGGTCACATTGCCAAACATGGTTGCTGTATTCCACGGATAAATCTTTGCCATCACGAGTCTTAACCGATAGTCGCGAGCCTCGCCATCCCTTACTCCTGACAGTTTGGGTTTGCTCTTGCTTCTCAATAATTGGTTGCAGAACCCGATATACCGTTCTGTAACTGGGGTAATCTTCTTGACCTAATTCTTGCGCCCTTGCCTGAACACGAATCGCTACTTGGGCAGGGGTAATGCGTTTACCACCTTTATTGCCCTCCTTGTAGGTTTTAAGGATGAAGTCTTGCCAGTCAGGGGCGATGCGATGCTTTCCTTTATCGGCGCGTTGATCCTGGTTAAGACCTGCTAATCCTTCTTGCTCCCACTTAGCAACCAATCGTCGCACCGTTCGCACTGATACGCCCAGCTTTTGGGCTGCTTCTCTTTGCCTTTGCCCATAGGTGCGGCGATCGCACGGTTCCATAAGGCTCTGAATTACCTCCTGCTTAACCTTTGCTTCATCTGAGAGTGCAGTCACTATTTCCTGAACTTCAACAGGGCTAGCTGTTTCATCTGAGGAAGGGATAAGCATTTATACCTCCAAGCAATTGCTGCATAACGGTTTATACATAAATGTTTTGATTGCAACATCTATGTATGATAAAGCAAAAGGACAATAATGTGTCAATCCTTAAAAAACTCGTAAAAATAGCCGTTTTCAAGAAAAGACACATAATTTGTCAATCATAGAAGAGCGGACAACTAATTTGTCAAAAGTCTCCCGTCGTCAAAGAAAGGTATTAAAATAGCTTAAAGCCTTGCTGTATAAGGATTGTGAAGCGGTAAAAGATAGCGGTCAATAATTTGGCAAGTGGACAAATAATTTGACACTCGACATAATTTGTGTGAAATGTGGCTAAGATGCCGTTTGGGCGATCGAGAAGTCTAATATACAAAAACCAGCGGGAGCATCTCACCTTTGCAGCCCTCCGCTAGAAATTGGAGTTTTGAGGCAGGAGTTTTGAGGCAGGAGGCAGAAGGAAAGAGGAAGAAGGAAGGAGCCAGAAGAAGTATTTTTACAAATATGAGATGCTCCCAAACCAGCCCCCACCCAACCAATAACCCTCAACCAAAATTCAACGGATCGACATCAATAATTAAACTAACAGAACGCGGCGTGCGATCGCGCAACCCGATCAAATCCGACAAATCCACCGACTCATCCAAAGGCAACTTCAGCAAAATCTGCCACCGATACCGATTTGCCACCCGCATAATCGCCGCAGGTGCAGGCCCCAACAACTCACATCCCGGTACAGACAATCGCTCAATATACTCCTGACAAACAGACGCCAATTGTACCGCCGTCACCGCAACTTCCGCCGCATCTGCACTGCTCAATCGCAACAATACAAGCCGCCCCGAAGGTGGATAATTCAGCGCTGCTCTTTCGGCTAATTCTGTTTCCACAAAACCCGCATATTCGTGCCGCCTAACTGCTTGAATAACCCGGTGTTCGGGAGTGTAAGTTTGAATAATTACCCGCCCCGGATCGTCGCCTCTGCCCGCACGGCCCGCGACTTGAGTTAATGTTTGAAAAGCTCGTTCGCTGGCCCGATAATCAGATAAGTTCAGCAACCCATCAGCAGACACAACTCCCACCAATGTTACTCCCGCTAAATCTAACCCTTTCGTCAGCATTTGCGTACCCAACAAAATGTCAGCTTCCCCATTAGCAAATTGCGTTAACAATCTGCGGTGGTCGCCCTTATTTTTAGTCGTATCGCTGTCAAACCGAATTGCCCGCAATTCTGGAAACAATCTCGTTAATTCCTGTTCGACTCGCTGAGTGCCACTACCAAAGTTTTTGAAGTAAGGAGAACTGCAATCCGGGCAATTTTGGGGGTGTCGTTCGGTGTGATTGCAGTAGTGACAGCGCAATATTTCTGCTGTTCCTTCGCCGACGTGGTGATAAGACAGGGAAACATCGCAATTCGGGCATTCCATCACATAGCCGCAACTCCGACAAGAGACAAAGGTACTGTGTCCTCTTCTGTGAATAAACAGGATACCTTGCTGTTGTCTTGCTTGCAATTGTTCGAGCGCGTTTTGCAGGGAAGCGCTGAAAATTGAGCGGTTTCCTTGCCGCAATTCTTGGCGCATATCGACTATTTCCACAGGCGGCATCGGGCGGGAATAAATGCGATCGGGCAATGATAAATAATGGATATTTGGTAACGAGTAATAATCTCGGCGCGTCCCCACCAAAGTCTCTAAAGCTGGCGTTGCGGAACCTAAAATTAAGGGACAATTTTCTAATTCGGCGCGCCATTTGGCAACGGTGCGGGCGTGGTAGCAGGGGGCTGGTTGGTCTTGTTTGAAGCTGCTGTCGTGTTCTTCATCGAGGATAATTAAGCCGAGGTGAGGTAAAGGTGCGAAAATGGCCGATCGCGTGCCGATGACAATTTGCGGGGTTCCAGTCAGCATCTGACGCCATGTATCGTAACGTTCGCCGTCGGATAGGGCGCTGTGGTAAACGCAAATTTGCTCGCCAAAACGGGCGCGGAATCTGTCTGTAAGTTGCGGTGTCAAACCGATTTCGGGAACGAGTACGAGGGCGGATTTGCCGCTGGCTAAGATTGGGGCGATCGCCTGCAAATACACTTCGGTTTTCCCGGAACCTGTAACGCCGTGCAGCAGCACTTGACGGAATCCCGAAAAAGAGTTAATAAACGCTAAAGCTTCAGCTTGAAAATGAGTTAAAGTCTTCGGTGCATCGGGCAATTGAGAAATTCCGCGATCGCCCCTGAGCACTTCCCTTTGGTCAATTACAACGCTACCTTTTTGTTCCAAATTTTTGACAACAGAAGAACTCGCGCTGCAAATTCTCAATAAATCGTTCAGCCACATTTCACCGCCGCCGCGTCGCAAAACTTCCAATACTTCTTGTTGCCGCTTGGTTAAATCTGTGACAAATGCACTAGCAATTAATGTCACTGCCGGTTTGAGTTGTGGTTTGGGAGGATTGGGAGGTTCTAAATAACTTTCTACCCAACCGCGTTTCAATAAATCTTTCAATCCTCGATAACTTCCCTTAACTTGTCGCTGGAGGTATTGCCAAGTGTAATCGCCGTTTTTTTGAGCTTGCAGCAATTGCAAAATTTGACTCGCTGCCGGATTGAGAAATGTTTCGGCATTCGGAGAAATTGCGTCCTTAATTAAGCGAATTCGGCGCACGGAACGGCTTAACAAACCGGGCGGCAGTGAGGCTCTAATTACTTGAATTAAAGGTGTGCAATAATAGGTGGCAGTGCGATCGAGCAATTCCCAGTAAGTCGGTGGGAAAAAACCCGCACTGACAACATCTTCGACATCTTTAACCCTTGTGGGATCTAAGTCGCGTGGCAGTTGAGAAATGAACCGAATCGCGATCGCACCTACCTGTTGACTGCCAAAGGGTACACTCAAGATATCCCCTGGTTGCACGGTAAGTTCCGCAGGTAAACGATAGGTAAATAACTTATTTTCCTCCCCAGGCGAATCCCCCGCAACCCTGTAAGGAGAGTCCACCAATACCTCGATCCACTCTGCTTGCACGGTGGGGCGCTGGGGCGGTTCGCTGCTGCCGTAGGATGCCCCGGCTTCTGCCGCTATAGGGGTTGACAAACCAAAAGTGACAGTAGACATAGGGTTGCACATCAAACTAGGAGGAGCCGCGGTCAAAGGGAGTTTTCATTATCCCTCAGTTTAGCTCGATCGATCGATCTTAGCTGCGGGAATTGGCGATCGGAATCTCGATCGCCAATTCAGTCCCTTCTCCAATTGCGGAGATGCACTCTAACCTCCCGCCGTGTTTGTCCACAACAATCTGATAGCTAATTGACAATCCCAAACCCGTCCCGTGCCCAACTGGTTTGGTGGTGAAAAAGGGATCGAAAATTTTCGCTTTTACAGATTCATTCATTCCCAGACCATTATCTTTGATGCTAATTCTTGCCCAATTTTCGGAAATAATAGAAGTAGTAATGGTCATCTCGATAGGGTTGGCTTCTATCTCGTCCAGTGAAGATTTTTGCTCTCGCTCCCGCAGGGCATCAACAGCATTATTAATGATGTTCATAAACACCTGATTTAATTGCCCAGCATAACACTCTACCTTGGGCAAATCTCCATAAATTTTAATAAACTTTATAGCGGAATGACCGGGTTTTTCTTTGGTTAGGTGCTGCAAAATTAACAATGTGCTGTCAATTCCTTCGTGAATGTTAACTGGTTTTTTTTCAGCTTCATCTACCCGCGCAAAGTTGCGTAAAGTCAGCACTATTTCGCGGATGCGCTCGGAGCCAATTTTCATTGACGAAAGAGTTTTTAACAAATCTTCGCGCAGAAAGTTGAGGTCAATTTTTTCCAGAAATTCTTCAATCTCTGCATCTGTTTCGGGATACCGATCCTGGTACATTGCGAGCAATTTTAAAATATCGCCTGCGTAGTCATTGACATAGGTAATATTGCCGTAGATGAAGTTAACAGGATTGTTGATTTCGTGGGCAATACCAGCTACCAAAATGCCCAAAGCCGACATTTTTTCGGCTTCAATCAATTTAAGCTGCGTTGTTTGCTGGTTTAAGAGAGCTTTTTCTAGTGTAGATATTCTTGCTTTTAAAATTTTTTCGGAATCTCTAAATTCCTCAGTGAGTATTTTTAGCAAAGATTCTTTTTTTTTATTAAAGGCTTCTAATTGGCTGCGTTCAGTTTCCGACTTTTCGAGTTTTTTCCGCAAAATTAGATTTTCCTTTTCCAGTTTGTTGATTATTTTTTCCCAGTCTGTTGGTTCCATCGGCTATTATTTTGAAAATAAAAATAGTGTAACAGCGTTTTTATTAGACAATTTACTCGTAACCTTTAATTAGTTATAAAATAGTCGCACATAGACTCTGCATTATTGTCAAAATAATTCAAAATGTCATTGTTGTGGTGGATTTAAAAATTTTATCTAAGATACATTCAAAATGTCAAGTTATTAATAACAAATATGGTTAAAACCGATCGCTACTTTTATTCTCCGCTCTCGCATTTGCCGGGTTTTCATCCGATTATTGATAAATAAGCAGGCCGATCGCAAACTTATCAAGGCGGGCACAGCGCGAAAAATTGCCCCATTCAGACAACCTTTGTACAAAACCCGCCCCCAATGCAAAGGGGAAATATTAAATGTGAGTGCGATCGACTCCGGGGCGACGGGAAAAGTGATCTCGACTGGGTGGGCGATCGCCCACAAGCAATCTCAAGTACCAAGGCGCTTCCGAGTTCCCAGAACGCAATCACACTATACCATTGCTGAAAAATCTCAATTTAATGTGTCGATCGTACTCACACACCCGCACCATTGTGTGATAAGAACTACTACTTGTGACAACATCGACACAGCAGTTTATATTTGGAGAGTAATTGATGTCAGGTAGCGAAGTTCGTGCAGACTTTTGGATGAGCGAGTACATTACCCCCTGGGATATTTACGTTCACGGCATCATCGCGGTGCTCGCTTACAAGAAAACAGCCTATCAAGAAATGTACGTGGTTCAGACCGGTACCTACGGCAAAGGCTTAGTTTTGGACGGTAAGTGGCAATCTTGTACAGGCGACGAGTTTCTGTACCACGAACCCCTGGTACACCCAGCCATGATTTGTCACGGTTCACCCAAAAAAGTCCTAGTTCTCGGCGGCGGAGAAGGAGCTACAATTAGAGAAGTGCTGCGCTGGAAAACAGTTGAAAAAGTCGTGATGATCGACATTGACGGCGAAGTAGTAGAAGCTTGCCGCGAACACCTGCCCGAAATGCACCAAAACGCCTTTGATGACCCCCGCTGCGAAGTAGTAATCGGCGATGCTTTGGACTATTTAGATAAAACTGACAATGATTGGGATATTGTCATTTCTGACTTGTCCGATCCCATTGAAGAAGGCCCATCTTTCCAGTTGTTTACCAAGGAGTATTTTGAGAAAGTTCGCAGCGTAATGTCACCTAACGGATATTTCGTAGTGCAAGCGGGCCCCGTTTCTCCGGCAGAAATGAAAATGCACGCTCGCATTGTAAATACCCTGAAATCTGTTTTCTCCAACGTTCAATCCTGCACCAGCTTTATTTCTACTTATGGAGCTCCTTGGGGTTTTGCCGTAGCTTCTAATCAAGAAATAAATACGCGACCAGATCCAGAAGTTACTGACAAATTACTCGCCGAGAAAACCACCGGCGGGTTGCGGATGTTCGACGGAATTACACTGTTGGGGTTGATGCAAGTTCCCGGTCACTTACGGCAGGTAATCGCCGCTGAAACCGAAGTTTACACTATGGCAGCACCGCCTAAGTTTTTCGGGAAAGGTTCGGTTAGTCAGTGAAGTTAAATTGAAAGAGGAAACTCGTTTGGAGTAACTGAGATGAGCAATTTAATCCGCATAGTCGCTGCAATTTTTCTTCCCCCGCTGGGCGTATTTTTGACTGTCGGCATCGGTACTGATTTTTGGATCAACCTGGTTCTCACGTTTTTGGGCTTTATTCCCGGCATCATTCACGCCATTTGGGTGATTGCTAAGCACGATCGAGCTTAAGTTATTGTAGGGGCGGGTTCACCAACAATATTTATTAGCAGCGAAAGGGATAGATAAACCTGCCCCCACCCCACTAACAATCTGTATCTACCTTTATTTATAAAATACTGGAATAATGCAGATTGAGATTTACCGTTGGGTGGGGGCGGGTTTATTTAAATGATGAATTACCGTCAGAGATTTGTGGTGAACCCGCCCCTACGATACAAATCAAATTATTTCCTATTTTATTTATAAAATACGGGAATAATGCAGATTGATATTTACCGTTGGGTGGGGGCGGGTTTATTTAGATTATGAATTATAGTTAGAGATTGTTGGTGAGCCCCCCCCCTACGAGGTTTTATGGATTATTGCACCTCAATTTCTTCACAAACCAATTCAGCAATTTTTTTCGCCGCCCCCGATTCTCCTCGAACCGCACGCAAACGATCGCCCATTTGTGCTAATTTTTCAGGATGGCTCAAATAGTCGATCGCCAATTGAGCAATTACTTCCGGTTCCAGCTTCCCAATTAACTCCGGCACAATCTCCTCCTGTGCCCAAATATTCGGCCAAGCATAAAGCTTTCCCTTTCCCAATTGCCAGATTAGCCAATTAATCACCGTAGCAAAAAATGAACCGACTAACGGCAAATTAGCCAGCAAACCGGGCAAACCATCCCAAGCTTTCATCGCATCCAATTGCTGCGTCGGAATCAAAACAATCATCGGTACAGCTAAGGAACCCAATTCCGCAGTATTCGCTCCCACAGTAGTTAAACACAGGCTGCATTCTGATAGCAAATCGTAGGCGGGCGTCTGCGTCCAAAGTTCTACTTGCAACTTATTTGCTGTCTGCAAAAACGGCCGTTCTGTTAAATGAAGTTCGGCGCTAGCGTTCTCAAATAAATGCAGGCAAGGATTTTGTTCCGGGTTGGCAAAACGTGCTAGAGTTTGCACATCTAAGGTAGGAGCAACGGGAATTACAAAGCGAGTTTCAGGGCGGACGCGATGGATGGATTGGGCGATCGACAAACATAACGGTACACCTAAAGCTAATTTTGCCGCTTTAGAACCGGGCAACAATCCAATTAATTCTATTTTCCGTAGGGGCGGTGCCCCCGTCCCCGCCCTGCCCGATTTCCCGTTCCCTACTTCCGCGATCAAATCTCCAACAACTGTAAATTTATTAGCATATTTTTGGGGAATTTTAGCAAAAACTTCCGGTTTCATCGCCGCAAATTTATCAATCCAGCGATACCACCGCGCGTCCCATTCAGCATAAATAACAGTGCGATATTTTAGCCTTTTGCCAATAACAACCGTAAAAAATTGATCGCCGCCTAAAAACAAAACAACTCCTGTTTCATACCAATCCCAATTTTCAGCAGTTTTGCCCGATAATAAGAATGGAAAAAAATGCTCCGGTGCTTGCACTCTGTCCACTTCTGGGTAGGAACAAGCGATTTGTGCTTCTTTCCCGGTGGCGTGCGGACAGGGGGACAGCACCACAGAGATTCGCGCTTGAGTGCCCGCGTTTGCCAATTGCTGGCGCAAAGCTTGCACGGCGGGACGCACCCAAGTTGCCAATTCTCCGGGGCCGTTGGAGAGGATTAAAATATCTACTGCCATAGGATTTAAGATTTGAAAGGATGCAAGGGAGAATTTTTGACATCCACCCCGCCGTAGAACGGCGAGGATTCCCAAACCTCACGATTTAGGTTTCTGCTTCTGTCCCTTACGG
>NZ_JAUBUB010000072.1:29239-34262 GCF_036705265.1 Microcoleus sp. B4-C2 | reverse complement strand
ATCAGTTGGCGTGTCATCACTGATGCCCTCTAAACACTATCTTTATTCTATGCAACTTCATATAAAATTGGTATTAGCAACCTCCCAACAAGAAATGATGCTGATTCCTAAACCTTGAGATTGATATTGTTATATCCTGTCCCGATGTTTCTGAGTCAGTCGTGTGTTATCGTCAACCCACCAAACCCATATATGAGTATCTAGTACAATCAGTGTAGCGCTTCCCAATCTTCCAAGGAAACCGCAGGTTCAAACGGCTCATTATAGCCAATGACAGTGCCTCGCAAAGGATATAGAAAAGTATTTTTCATGGTTTCATTTACCAAATTTAGATAGCTAATGAATTCTCGATATCCATCCAATTCTGTTTGTTCTTCGGGAGTGAGATTTGATGCTTGTTGTTGAGCTGTTAAAGTTTGAATTCGTTCCTGGGTTTGAATAGAAGCGCTAAATATTAAGAGTCCGTTGACTAACTCAATGCGGACAGAACCTTCGCTGGGCAAGCTGTTGGGTAAGTGAGGCAGCTTGATGGGCAAATTATCAATCATGGCATTAATTGACTGTATTTGATGTTGTTTTTTTAATTATACCGATCGCTCTGTTGAATTTGACAGTGGTTGCCATGCTGAAATTATAGGCCGATCGCACTTTAGGAATGAAAGGGCGATCGCTCTTTTTGTTATTTGGGGAAAAGGGATCTCGCTATCAATTTTTACTCTCGAATGCGAATTCTGTAAACTTCTACCAGTAGTAATTTACCTCGATAATGCTCCTCACTATCGTGCAATGATAAGTATTCTGTTAGCCTTGCCATCAACTGAGGAATAATTTCAGGGTGATTTCTCAGTTGAATAGAAATGATTCCTTGATATGAACTTGGCGGATAAGTCACAATATCTGAGAAGTCTCCATTCAGAGAAACAAGTATGGCATTTAATTCCTGAGCTTTGGCAATGACAATAGTATCTGGAGATTCTATTGAGATGTAATCTCCCAATACAAAAACTTCATGTCCGGTATCACGAAGTATTTGAATAATAGACTTAGGAACGCATTGATCGATGAACAATTTTAAACTCATTAGGCAACTGTTTCAAAATCCGACAAATCGCGAGCATAATCAAGACAAGCAGCTATCTGTTCTTTGGTGATATCTGGAAACTCGTCGATGATTTGTTCTACAGTGTTATTTGATGCTAAATATCCTAAAATCAGACCAACGGGAATTCTAGTCCCTTTGATTCTTGGTTTACCTCGCAGTACATCGGGGGTACTAACGATATGTTCTCTCCAGTTTACAGGCATAACTTGTCCTTTCTGAATCTGATAAGTTATATTATCTAATCTGACAAGTTATATTTTAACTTAAGGAATGGCGATCGCCCTTTGGGATTTGACATGGGAAAGGCGATCGCACTTTCGGACAATAAGGGCGATCGTACTTTCGGAAAAAGAAACAATTGCGCTACACTCAAAGCATTATGAGACAGCTTTGAGGTATTGCGTTACAGGCTTCAAATCGATGTCATCGTTGTCAGTCAGTATTTTAAATAAATGACGCGGGATGCCGGCTGCAATCAAAATTTCCAAATCGCGATCGAGCTTTGAGAAGTCTTCATAGATGCCCACAAACTGACTTACGCAAGCTAAAGATGAATCTTTCGGGTCATTGACTCCCGTGTATTTGTACTGAATATCAAAACCTGCTTTTTCGCCAATTTCTTCGATATCCCAGTCTACAAGATTAAGATCGATCGCTTCAACGGCCAGGGCAATATGACCGGGCGGTATGGGGTCAAGAGGCTCGCAGCACCAGCCCTCAGAATGATTCCATACACTTTGACCAAGAGATTCTCGAATTTTCATGTCTTTTCCCTCACTGAAAGTAGCAGCGAAACCAGGCTTTGCCTTCAGGACGAACATCTGCAAGAGACCGTTCATATTCAGTTGCTAGCTGTTGGCATTTCTTTTTCGCTTCTTTTAGGTTATACGCTTGTACGGGTTCGTTGATGGGATTGCCAAGCTCTTCTTTTTCCCGATCTGGATCTCTCACTCGTCCCCCTGTTTGCTGCTGTTGCTGGATGAGGGGGCTTGCTGAGCCTGAAACCATATCTCGATCGCCTCTTCCAACCCTTCTCCTATATTTAGCTGCTTCAGAGTACACGCAGCTTTAAACTGAAGTCCTAGTTCTTTTCGGACATCTCCCGATAGCTGTATGTAATTTGGGTCGTGTCGCTTGGCTGGCACTTCCGTACTTTTTCCCATTTAGGCTTCCTCCAATTTTTATATTCTCACGATCGTACACCTGTTCTGCTGATATGTTATCATGTTAACAAGTTTAATATGTGCGCGAGTGAATAAAAAAAGGGCGATCGCACTTTGGGATTTGACATGGGAAAGGCGATCGCGCTTTTGGTTATTTGGGGGAAAGGGCGATCGCACTTTTGGAAGAAAAGGGCGATCGTACTTTCTCTAACTTTACTTAACTGGCTTCCAACTATTGAGAGATTCCCGAATCGAACTTAATTGACTGAGGTACTCAATAAGCTTGGCTTTTTGATACTCAAGACGAGCTAGAATTTCCGGCGCTTCTGCTTCTTTCGTTTCCCGTTCCTTCAAAACGCGATCGAAGTCATTTTGAAACCTGTTGATATAATCATTGATTTGCCGTTCTGCACTTCGGAAATCAGCTTCCACCTGTTTTCCAATGACTCGCTCTAACAGTTTTTTATTTCTAGCTGTCTGCTCATCTATTTTGCGGTCGATCGAACCTAATGTTTGGCGTAAATCAACTTCAAAGAAGGAGCGATTTTCCGTTACAGGAACATCAGCATGATAGACTTCATCTGAATTGCAACAGCGACTTTTTCTCCCTGTTTCTTTCTTGCTAGTTCCGACAACTACTGCTACTTGTACATCTTTAACCCTTGCATCTATCCCCGCAAAATCAAAACTCGGAAATTGAATCGGGTTGATGTTTAGTTTCACTTGCAAAGCATCGCCCAGATAAGCAGACAGTTCATCTGAGATTTCTTGGATATCTTCTTGAATTCTTTTGGCTAACTCTTTGCGAATATTTGTTCCATCTCGAACAAGCTCATCTTGAGTATCTATCCACCAATTATGAATGTGTGGCGCACAAAACTCATTGATAGTTTCAACAATTTTCCCAGCTTCTGCCTTAGTTTTACACCGGAAAATGCACGGATCGAACTCTTCACTATCAACAATCTGTTCAGAGGCAGAGGTACTGAAAGCTTGTGGAATAGACTCACCCAGTATATCCAACAAGGATGCACCTAACTTAAAGACTCTCCCTAGGCTTTGACCAAAGCCAGGGATTAATTCTAATACGGCTTCTCCCATGTCTCCTACTCTTTGTCCCCAGCCTATATTATCAGATGTTGCTGGTGGTAGTTGACGACTTTGTTGAGTTTTTTTTGGCTTTGGAGATTTGGTGGAACGAGACTTTGCAATTTTATCTATCTCACTGGCTATCTGAGCTTTAGCCTCATTAGCAAATGTGTTAATGCCTTGACTAAATCCTTTGATTAGTGTTTGCTTCTGTTCCTCTACAGTTTTCTTTACAGATTCAATGTTCGCCCTCGCATTCTCCGAACGTCTTCTGTAGTCTTCTACTTTTTCTTTTAGGGCTTCAATTCCCATTTTCCAACCCCTAATCTGTGTATTCTGAGTATCCTCAATCGCCTTAGCAGCTTTATCAAGTTCTGCCACCACCTCACTCAATAAATTCCAGCCTGAATTTTGCGTAATCCTTTGAATGACTGTTTCTTGAATGCTCGGAATACCGCTATCTTGCAAAGCTCTTGGTGCAATCTCTTCAGGTAAAGGAATTACTCTCCTACCTTTTTCATCTCTCTCAGCATATTTGGCACTAAAGAAATCCTCAAAATCTTTTATCTCCTTTTCAGTGGCCTTTTCTTGCTGAATCAGTTTCGCTAGAAGCCCTTGTCGAGAACTAGCAGGGTAAATAACTGGATTGCAAAAGCCAAAGCCAACTAACTCTCGCTCTAAATCTTTAATGACATCAGCAATTTCTTTGTCTCTCTCTGTTTTTTGGTCAACTTTATTCAAAATAAAGTAAATTTTTCCCGTGTTCTCAGCTATAAAATCCTTACGATTTTCAACAACATCCTTAAACAAATCAGCAACTGCATTATCTTTGTAGGAAGCGTAGTTTAAAATAAACAGAATGGCATTGCAGGTTCGCAGTGCTTCTAGTGCTGTCTGCTTCAGTGCATTTATGTTGAAGTTTGCAGACTCCCACTCATTAGGGCCGGGAGTATCAACTAAGGTAAAGCCTGTGAGAGAAGATAATTGGCTAATTGCTTCAATCGGATGCTCTATTTCAAAGCGTGTAGTGTGATCGGGATTGCCTTGTTCTCGGATTTCACGGGTACGCTGCAGGAATTTTTGCTGAATTTCGCCTGCGTCACCCTCAACAAGAATGACTGGTTTTCTTTCTCCTTCTCGATACTCTAAAAGTTTAGGAGTTTTGCCCGGTTTAATGTGTCGGACATCTGTACGGCAGATAGTACAGGCGGCCGTTTCACTCGCCAGCACATCAGCACCGATGATAGAATTTAAGAAGGTGCTTTTGCCAGCTTTCATTGCTGCAATGACAGCTACTTGATACTTCTGATCTTGCAAAGCCTTTAAAGCTTTGTTAATTTCATCTTCAATGCTTTGTAGCCCTTGACTTTCATCTCCCTGAATGCGGAGTCCGTCACGGAATTCTTTGAGATATTGTAAGAGGAAAGTGCCTGTACTGTGAATGCTGGTGTATGCTGCTTGAAATTCTTGAGAAGACATAAGTTAATAATCTTGATTGAATAAAATATGAGAACAGACACAAAGATAATTGCCTGAGCGTTTCCAGTCGGTTTTAACTGAGATATTGCACCATTCTCAATAAGCCTTTTACGGACGGGCAGGATGCCCATCCCACAAGAAATTCACTCTTTGTGGAAGGGACGGGCAGGATGCCCATCCCACAAGAAAT
>NZ_JAUBUB010000072.1:0-29139 GCF_036705265.1 Microcoleus sp. B4-C2 | reverse complement strand
CATCCCACAAGAAATTCACTCTTTGTGGAAGGGACGGGCAGGATGCCCATCCCACAAGAAATTCACTCTTTGTGGAACGGGCATCTTGCCCGTTATTGACTATGGTGCAAACTGAAGTCCCTGGCGCGAGTCAATATTTAGTCGTCAGAAAAAGCCTTGCTAATCCCGTAAAATGCCAAACCTGCTAATGCACCTACGGCTATACCAACGGGGCCAGCAGCAGCACCCATACCAGCACCTCCACCAACAGCACCAATTGCCGTAAAACCAGAAGCAGCTACCACACCAGCACCCGCAGCCGCACCCGCAGCAGCGGAACCTGCCGCTTTCGCTATTTCATCACCTTTAGCCATTGAAATACCTCAGTTTAAGGAACAAAAACTAACTTTTTGACTAATGAAAGTTAACTAAACAGGTAAAATTTGAAATATCACGATCGCACTTTCCCGCTTTTCTAAGTATTTGCACTTAGACAATGAGTCGGTAATTTAATACTAGACTACCTATTGTTAGCAAACAACTAACAAACGCTAGCAATTTCGGTTATGCTATCGTTAGCCACATCTCAACACACCCGACAATGGCATCAAAAGAAGACTTATTTGCCGAAGCCGCCAAACACTGGGACTTAGAAAGGCTGTACCAAGCTTTTGCAGAAGCTAAACGGCAAATCTCACCCCGATCGCGCAGGGGACTAACAGAAACAGAAAAACTCTACCTCCGAGGATTGCTTTCCGGTTGCAGTCCCGCCGAAATCGCCCGCCAACTGTTTCAGAGTTCCAAAAGTGCAGAGGTTTATTTATGTAAAACTTTATACCAATATGTAAAAAAACTCGCAGATGTACCTAACGAACCTGTAGGAAATTGGCGCAATATTTGCGATCGGCTACAGGAAGCCGGATATAAAACTCAGTCTGCTGCTGAATTTAAAGTAAATAATTCTGTACCGACAGAAGCATTAGTAAAAATAGTTAATATAGGTTTTAAAGAAAGTACAGTATCAATTGATATTAACATTCGACTAGAATTTCCCTCAACTTCAGAAGCTCCGAAAACAGAAGATTTGGATAAAGACGGTTAGATGGGCGATCGCACTTGGGGACAAAAAGGGATCTCGCCCCTCCACAGAGAGGCAAAAATGTTAATAATCTTATAGCTGATAGTTTGATAAGGAACTTTTTGATAAAATATCAAAATTAAAACAGCTTCACCCGCTTCGATTTTACCTAAAACAATAAAATCAGTCAAATTTATGTCTCGATTAAGTATCAGATCGAACAAAAAAGCTCTGGGCTTTGTGCTGGGTTTATTAATTTTTGTCATTTTTATTCCCGGATGTTGGGCTTTAACAACTAATATTGCTCCCACAGCAGTACGGCAAGTAGATAACACAGTAGCTGTGCGGGCAGATGTACAAAATACATCAAATTCTCGCTCTTCTTTAGGAGTTGGGCTTCACGGTATTGCTGACTCGTCAACACAATTACCCTTTTTAGATGCTTTCAAATCTTCTAGACAATGGATAACTCAATGCGTCAGCGGACAACCAAACTGTCAAGGTGAATGGGATACAGAAGAGTATAATCTTTTAAACCTTGATGAAAATGGGTGGGTGAAGTCTCTCCCCTCGCCCGAAGATGCTCCTAAATATACTAGGGTAAGTACCCTATTACTTAGGGAAATCCCCAATCGCTATCCTTCAGGGCAATATATTGTTACTTATGAGGGTGAAGGTGCGATCGAATATAGGTTTGATGCCAAAAAAGATGAGGCTGCGTCGAAACCTGGGAGGGATATCATTAATGTCGATGCCACACAAGGCGGAGGCATAATGATTACAATTACTGCTACCGATCCCAATAAAACAGGGAACTATATCCGCAACATTAAAATGTTTCACTCCCAAGATGAACAGCTTATTCAAAGCGGTGAAATATTTAATCCGCTGTTTATAGACAAGATTAAAAAATTTAGAGTTTTGCGTTTTATGGACTGGATGGAGACAAATGGTTCTGAACAAAAACAATGGTCAAACCGACCTAAACCAGAGAGTGTATCCTATTCTTACAGAGGCAGTGTTCCCATAGAAGTCATGGTGAATTTAGCTAATAAAGTCCAAGAAGAACCCTGGTTTAATATGCCGCATCAGGCTACGGATGAATATATGACTAACTTTGCTAAAATGGTAAAAGATAGTTTAGATCCAAGGCTGAAAGTTTATGTAGAGTATTCTAATGAGGTTTGGAATTGGTTATTTCCACAATCGCATTATGCTTTGGAACAAGGTAAAGCGAAGTGGGGAGATAAAGGCGATGCTTTTATGCAATGGTACGGAATGCGTACTGCTCAAATGTGCGATATCTGGAAAGGTGTTTTTGAGGATCAAAAGAATCGAGTTGTCTGCGTGTTAGGAACTCAAAGAGCCTGGAGAGATTTAGAAACTTATTCTTTAGAGTGTTCCTATTGGGTGGCTGAAGGCAATAAACCTTGTTATCAACACGGTATTGATGCCGTAGCCATAGCTGGATATTTTAGCGGCAACTTGGGCGGGAAAGAAAGTGTCAGCACAGTAGAGTCTTGGTTGAATGACGCAGATGGCGGATTTGGCAAAGCTTTTAAGCAATTAAGAGAGGGCGGGTTACTGCCGGGGTTCAAAGATAGTTTGCCCGATGTTGAGAATGACTTTAAGTATTTCTTAGATGTGGCTCAAAAAAAAGGTCTCAAGTTATTTGTTTACGAGGGCGGTCAACATATTGTAGGTATTGAAGGAGTTGAGAATAACGAAAAACTGACTGAGTTTTTTATGGCATTAAATAGGCGTCCTGAAATGTATGATATGTACACTCAATTACTGAATAGTTGGAAACAAGCTGGAGGCAGTCTTTTCATGCACTTTGTGGACGTGGGTGGATTTAGTAAGTGGGGAAGTTGGGGGGCTTTGGAATATGTGGAACAAAAGGGTTCGCCTAAGTATGATGCTTTGATGGATTTTATTGATAAGAATCCTTGCTGGTGGGATGGGTGTGCTGTGGAGGGATGATCGGGAATTGGGTGCAATCAAGAATCGTTCGATCGCACTTCCTCAAAATCTTCAGCATCCCCCGGCAAACCCGAACCCTCGCTACTCCTCAACCGGGGCGATTCCCCATTACTCGCACCGGCACCGTAAACCCCAGAATATCTGTCCTCCAAACCCGAATCCCTCAGCGAAAGCGCACTTCTTTGACTCGGCGACAATCTATCTGTCGATCGGCGATTTGTCCCAGAAATCGGTGGCTTCCGAGTTAAAGTTTTCCAAGCAGCCTTCATCCCACTCACCACGCTGCGAGTAGTTACCTGCACATTTTGCGCCTGCTTTTTGGCGCTACCAATACTTCGATCGACCTGTTTGACAACCTCGCCCGCACTTTGTACTCCCTCGCTGACATCATCCGTCAACTCGCTAATTTCCAGCCCCGTCAAGCGAATCGCCTCCAAAGTCGGCGGAAATTCGCGAGAAAGCGTGTCAGCGAGCTTTTCCACGCTGCGGGCCGCCCTGGCCAGCGCTTGCACTGCAGGTATTAAAGTCACTAAAACAGCAGTCAGGCTAACTGCCACTAGCAAAATTGAAAGTCCTAGCCAAAATATAGGATCGCTCACTTGAATCTGGGATTGGGGGTTGAGAATTTCATGCCATTTAGCGGATGGGAGGGCGCGAGGAGGGACTCACTTCAGATTCAGCTTCCGACAGGGTTTGGCGTTCCCGCTGAGTCGCTTCCAAACCGGCCGCGATCGCCTCTTTGAGTCTAATCAAAGTTTCGTCCCAATTTCGGATGGCAGTTTCAGAAAGTCGATCGGCCTGCAACTGCACGCTAGTCGATAAATCCTCCGCCAACTCCGGCAAAGCATCGGCCGATTTTTTCAATATCTGCCGCGTCTCCTTGCCCGGTCGCGGTGCCATCAGCAAGCCAGTCACGGCCCCGATCGCAGAACCCACAAGCAAACCGCCAATAAATAATCCTGAACGTTTAGTTGACATTTTTATAACTTCTCTCCATACACCAATTTTAGGGGCGTTTGCCCGATCGCAGCCCTTTACAAAGGTAGAAATATTGTTGAAAACCCTAGGGAGTCAGCACAGGCGGCAATTTTAGGATAGCTTACCTCAAACGTCGATCGCGCCTGGACCAAAGCATCCGTCCCAAACCCAGCAATCCCAAAAGTTGCTGAACTTGTTGCAGTTGCAATTCCAGTTGTTGATAACGCCGTCGCAGTTGGCGGGTACCTTGCTGCCTTTTACCAAGGAAATCCGGCGACATACTGAGGACATTGCTGCTACAGCGTTCGATTGCTGCGATCCGAAGTTCCAAACGTGCGATCGTCCGCCTGATTTTCCAAACCTTCGCAGCTATATAAAAACAGACCAGAGATATCATTAAATTGATAATTACCACACCAGCCAGCATTATTTTACCTGCTTTCAACTAATCCCTTTTACCATCTCAATAACCTTTCAGTCGTCTTCAGACGACTTAAGCTTTGAGGCAGGGGTTTAAACCCCTGCCGGACTGCCGGACTATTGCAACCGCCTCAAAATAGCCATTGTAAAAGTTTTAAGCCTGAGACATAGCAGGCAAACAAACCTTAGTACCGCCCAAGCCGCAATAACCGTTCGGGTCTTTAGCAAGATACTGCTGATGATAGCCTTCTGCGTAATAAAACTCAGGCGCGTCAATAATTTCAGTGGTAATCTTGCCGTAACCGGCCGCAGTCAAAGCCTGCTGGTAAGCATCGCGCGAAGCTTCAGCTAGCTGCTTTTGGCTGGCTGAATACGTGTAAATTCCCGATCGATACTGAGTACCCGAATCATTGCCCTGACGCATTCCTTGAGTAGGATTGTGACTTTCCCAAAAAACTTTGAGCAGCGTTTCGTAACTAATTACTTTCGGATCGAACACAACCAAAACTACTTCATTGTGTCCCGTCATCCCGCTGCAAACTTCCTTGTAAGTAGGATTCGGAGTAATCCCGGCCGCGTAGCCAACAGCCGTCGAAAAAACTCCATTTTGCTGCCAAAATTTGCGTTCCGCTCCCCAAAAACAGCCCAGGCCAAACAACGCAGTCTCCATGCCGTTTGGAAAGGGAGGTTTGAGCGGATTGCCGTTAACAAAGTGACTTGCCGGTACCGACATCGACTCTGCCCGTCCCGGTAATGCCTCTTGGGGAGAGGGCAGGCTCGACTTTTTGCCAAATCCAAATAGCACCATAAGTTTGTGAGGGGATCTCTGATAAACATCTTTACCTTACTTAATAATATCAGATGTATACTGAAAACAGTGGTCTGCTTAAAGGTAGAAGGTAAAAACCACAAGGCAGATTTTTTTACGGAAGGTTTTTGGTGATACTGCTCACTGCCCACGCAGTTTTAAATCACATGAGGAAGTGTTCTCTGTCACGAAAACATACCTTAAATATCACCTATTGTTGAGGTATAAATCACGCGGATTTTAGGCAAAATAGCCGATTATTAAAGGTATGGTGTTGTAGTAGTTATTCAATGCCATTTATAGGGAGTGTGTAGAGATGGGCGCTAAACCTTGCAGTCAACCTTTAAAATCTAATCCCTTTATTACTTACCGCGACCCAATTACAGGCAAGTGGATTGTGGTAAATCAGACTTTGCCCCAAGCAGCAGAACAAGCACAGCTAGCGGCCGCTTGAGTTTTCCTCTTAATTTTATACCTGAAAAATCAACTATAATTTCAGATTGCGTAGGGGCGGGTTTTACCAACCATCTATGTCGGAAACGAATAATCTGAAAAACCCGCCCTCCCAAGACGAACAATCCAAATGTACATTTTTTCGATGCGTTCACAGACAGCGTTGATGCAGATTATTCATTGTGTGGGGGCGGGTTTATCTAGATTGTTGGCAGTCATTAAATAGTCGTAAGGTGCTTAGGTTGCACCCTACATAAGCTGTGTTGCATCTAGATTGCCTATGGTATTAGAGAGGGAGAGGGTCCGATGGGGATCGGGGGAGAGGATTTGACGATTTTTGATCGGGACTCGAAATATACAATTTAAATGCACAACAGCTTATAGCCATCCTAAATCATTTGTGAATTTCTTACTCCCTCCCCGCGATTTCGGGGAGGGTTGGGGTGGGGTAAAAAATTTACGACTCCTGCAAAGATTGCTATAAGTAGCACCATACTTTTAAACATTCCTGATCTCTTTTTGCAGTTCCAAATATCGATAGAGGCTCCAAGAACCCTATTGCAGGAACGACTTAATCTTGTTCTGCAACAAATCACACCTGAACTGTCGCAGTTCGCTATCTTATTACAATTTCATTCTTGAAGCTTTATTCTATGCAGCTTCATATTAAATTGGTATCAGCACTGTACATGACGTAAACCTCTAAAGTTGCTAATTTAGTCGGGTCATAAAATATCTAAAATTGATTGTGCTTTGTGATTTGTGAACTTGCAACGAGCAAGCAGCTATCTTGTAGAGTCGCCGGAAATCAGGCAAGTTGAGCAACAGCGGCAACAAATAACCTGAAGTGGGGTGAAGTTTTATGTAATTGAGCCAATATGTAACTAGAGTTCCTTCGCAGCTTCCCGACTGAAATGGATATTGCAAAACTAGATACTTGGTATTCTCCTTCTCAACGCCGCACGGCTGTTTCGCTGTTGATGAAACGAGTAGGCGTAACCCGCACTAGGGCTGAATGCTTTATCAGGCTTTGGGTTTACTTATCGGTGAAACAGCTTCAGGAAAGCCAGCCCCGTCTCAAACCACCGCTGGCGAAACTGGAAGTGCCAGCAACAGAAGTGCAGTGCACTCACCGGGAAGCCGCCGAACTATTTTACTGCGATTCCGATCGCGGGAGCGATCGCGCCGCCGGAATGATGTTAGATAAATTAGCAGCACTCGGATTAATCGCAAAACACTTTGATGGTAACGCTACGGCAATTAAAATTCAGTCAGTTTCAGAAATTTTAGAAACCGCCGAACCTCAAAAGCCTGTACAACTCCAATTAGATGATTTCAACCCTCGGTGCGACGCAATTATCGTTGCCAATTTATTAGCCACCAATTACAACTGGATGAACCGCAACACTAACACAGTTCCCCACAAAATTGCTAAAATACTCCGGCTTTTTGCCAGTCAATACTCAAAGGGAATGCGAGTTTTGCGGCGCTCAGATAACCTCAATCCAGTCGGGTTTTACTTACTTTATCCCACAGTTAGCGAATCTGAAGTCAATTTTTTTAACGCTCCTAGCAAAAGCCTTCATTTAAGTTCTATTTCCGATATCGATCCTTTCAATATGGCGCTACCAGGAGATATAAATTGCCAGTCAGTATTTGTCCGCAGTTGGATGATCGATCCGCAGTATTTGTCAGAATACCGCATTGCTTTTCTCGAAGACTCACAAAAAGTTTTAGGCGAAATGCAAACAGATTTTCCCAATCTTTGCGACTTGTACACCCTGATGATCCACCCCATGTACGAAAAACAGTCCCTGGCTTTGGGATTTCAGAAGACTAGCAGCGATAGTCAGTTATCTGTTTATTGGATGTATCTAGCATTGGATAGATTTTTAGCGCTGGATATCAAAGAAGCGTTGCTCCAACTGTAATAGATATCTGGTAAATAGCCAGCCAAGGGCACGCAGGATGCCTACACCACAAGAGTTTTACTCGTTACTCGTTACCAGGCAGATCCTGGTAACGGAGATCCACAGGCTCTGCCTCCAATTTTCGCAAGCAAGCGAGGCAGAGCCTCTGTACATCGGTTCCCAGGCAGAGCCTGGGCAACCAGTTAATCGCCGAATCATCTTGTCTATAAAACTTCTCGTCCCAAATACGGTTGTAAGGCTTCCGGCACTTTTACCGTCCCGTCGGGCTGCTGGTAATTCTCCAAAATAGCCGCCATTGTGCGACCCACAGCTAAACCGGAACCGTTCAGCGCGTGAACGAATTGAGTGCCTTTTTTCCCCGCTTCTTTAAAGCGAATATTGGCCCGCCGCGCCTGAAAATCTGCCACGTTGGAACAACTCGAAATCTCGCGGTATTTGCCCGCAGATGGCAGCCACACCTCTAAATCGTAGGTTTTGGCTGCGGCGAAACCTAAGTCGCCGGTACACAGCGCGATCGCCCGATAAGGCAATTTCAGCGCCTGCAAAACTCCCTCAGCATCCTGCACTAACTTTTCGTGCTCTGCCTCGGAGGTACTCGGATGCACAAGTTTTACCAATTCAACTTTATTAAATTGGTGCAATCGAATTAATCCCCGCGTATCTTTGCCGTAACTGCCAGCTTCCCGGCGAAAACAAGGAGTGTAAGAACAGTGATAAATTGGCAACTGTTCTGCTGTCAAAATTTCACCTCTGTACAAATTGACAACCGGAACTTCGGAAGTAGGAATTAACCACAAATCATCTTGGTCGCACTTGAAACTTTCTTCAGCAAATTTGGGTAATTGACCCGTAGCTGTGAGGGATTCAGTGTTAACTAAAAATGGGGGAATTACTTCTACATAACCTGCTTTTGTGTGGCGATCGAGCATGAATTGAATAATTGCTCTTTCTAGGGCGGCCCCGGCTCCCATTAAGCTGACAAAGCGGGGCTGAGCGATTTTTACTGCCCGTTCAAAGTTGATAATTCCTAATTTTTCGCCGATTTCCCAGTGCGGTAAAATACCGGAATTTTGGGGAATGTATTCGTCTCCCCAGCGCCGGATTTCGACGTTTTCTTCTTCATTTTTGCCGATCGGCGTTGAGGAACCAGGCAAGTTTGGCAGCGGCAGCAATAAAGCTTCTATTTGAGCTTTTAAGTCTTTTTCCTGTGCTTGCAGTTCGTTCGACTCGGTGCCGACAGCGTTGCCTTCTGCCTGCAGTTCCTGAATTTCGGGAGATTCGAGGGGTAAACCCGATTTTCTTTTTTGACCGATGAGTTTGGCAATTTCGTTGCTGCGGGCTTGTAGTTGCGATCGCTTGCCTTCCAACTCCCGCTGCTGTTTGTCTAATTGCAAAATCGGCTCGATTTCATAGTTACCTCCGCGCAGGTTGAGGCTTTCTTGCACGGCTTGCGGGTTTTCTCGGATTAATTTGAGGTCTAGCACAGATTTATTCTAAATCTTAAATTTTAGAGCGGCTGGGACAGAACGAGATGATATAAAAGCTTTGTTAATCATTGGCATATTAAATCATAACTTATTCTGACTGGAAATCCTCGTTGGGTGTCACCCCTGAAGGGTGACACCCCACAAATGTATGTTATAGTTGCAAATATTAGTAGATGCACCCTGATAATTTTCTACCCCAGCCAGCGATGGTAGGGGTTTTTTGTTGTGTGGCATGGAATAGAAGCCCTGGATGCACTATTAGTCTAAAAAACCCGGTTTCTCGCGATTATCGTCTCAAATGAGGCAATTACGTCAAGAAACTGGGTTTTTGTGTCCTGGACTAGGTTACTAAAATATCTTTCCGCTTAAAAGTTAAAGCCAGTGCGAAGCAACCAAACCCATTGAGTGTCGTTGCGACTGTCATTCTCAGGATTAACAACGGCCCAAACACCAGGGGTGATGGAAATGTTGTCGTTGACCTGAAAGCGATAGAAAGCTTCAATGTGATAGGAAGTATCTCGCTCGCGGCGCACATTACTGCTCGTCACGCGACCTGGTAAACCCACTAAAACCCCCGGTAGATTGCCTTCACCTCCCACATCTGGGAAACTTACCCCGATCGCCCCATACACAATATCGGCGCGATCGTCCCCGTCAACATTTAGCAAAACCACGCCACCTCTACCATCAGAAACGCTGCTAACACCGGAATTTTCAGCATTGGCGCGAGTATAAACGCCCCAACCGTGAACTTGCAACCGGGGAGCAAGGCGGTAAAATCCTTGTACGCCTACAGAATCGCTGGATGTAGCAATATTGTCCCCAAAGGGTCGCGCAGCGAGAAAACTGCCCGTACCGCCTGTGAGATCAGCTTTACCGCTTGGTGCAAAGGTACGAGAATAGGCTACGCCAATTGCTCCGCGATCGCCCCGGTAGGCTAGCTGAACCAAAGCATTGTAGGAACCGTTGAATAAACCGTTACTTTGCTGCGACAGATTGGGATTGCCGGCTACATAGCCCACAGTCAGGGTGAGGTTTTTGACGATCGTCCAGTTGACAGCAGCACCCCCACCTCCCCGGCGGTAGAGGGGATTGTATTGTCCGAACTTCGAGGGAATTCCCTCACTATCGCTGGCGATCGTGGGAGGAGTCAGCAAATCCGTAATATCGGGATACCCAACACCTGTGGGGCCGACGGTCAGCGCCAGATTAGAGGTCAGCGGGGTCACATACAATACGTGAGGGACGGTGATTGTGTTATCGACATTGCCATCAAAGTTCAAGGCCGTCATATTTGTACCCGTCTCATCGGCAATCCTCCCCAAGTTGCCGAATTCCAAACGGGTTCTCAGCATATCGCGACCGGTGAAACTGGTTTCAAAATTTAATCGCCCCCGGTTGGCAAGAATCGTGTTGGTGCGATCGCGCGAATCCCCAACACTGTTACCGGAGGTATCTGTTACCACCACAATAATTTCCGCATTTAGCTTCGTCGTAGTCGAGAACTGATTCGCTTCTAGTTCGGCTGTGCGTGCATCGAGAGTATCGACTCGACCCCGCAACACCGATAATTCAGTGGCAAATTCTGCTTGCAGCTTTTGGACGATCGCTAAATCTTCCCTAGTAATCTGGTTGGTTGTTCCTGTGGCAATTAGTTCGCTGACTCGATCGAGACAGCTATTTAATCCTGCTGCAAATTCGTACCGGGTCAGCGCCCGGTTTCCTCTGTAGGTGCCGTCGGGATAACCGACTATGCAGCCGTAGCGTTCTACTAGAGATTGCAGCGCCTGAAACGCCCAGTCAGTTGGTTTTACATCCGAGAGTTGAGAGACAAAATTCACCTGCGCGAAGGGGTCTTCTGCCAAGGGATTTAACTGTTCAGGAGCAACTAATCTATCAATTGGTGCACCAAAACTTGGGGATAATGTTAGTAGAAATACAGCAGGTGATCCCAGGATAAAAGCAGTAATCAGGTGATAAAAATGCTGGATGTGCATAGGAAAAAGCTCCGCATAAGGAACCGATACACCGAATTAGCAATACCTTTACGCTGCACTTGAACCGGTACGAACTTTGTCAATCGTCACTGCAATAATTATCACCAGACCTTTAACAACTAACTGCCAGAAGAAAGACACGTTCATGAGAGTTAGCCCATTATTGAGCAGGGCAATAATTAAAGCCCCAAGCAAAGTACCCCAAATAGTGCCAATTCCACCTGTGAAACTCGTTCCTCCCAAAATTACAGCAGCGATCGCATCTAATTCGTAGCCTTGCCCCAACATCCCCGTCGCACTGTAGAGGCGCGAGGCGCTCATAATTCCGCCTAAACCCGAAAGCATCCCGCTAACACCGTAAACAAACAAAAGCACCCGACTCACCTTAATACCTGTCAATCGTGCTGCCCGGATGTTACCTCCCACGGCGTAAATATGTCTCCCCAAAACAGTCCGTCGCAAGACAAACCAACTCGCTAAAACGGCGAGAAAAGCGATAATAACTAACCAGGGAATAGAGCCAACATAGCTGTTACCTATCCAAGCGAAATTGAGATTTCTATTGATAACTGTAGTGCCGTTAGCTACTAAATAAGCAACTCCCCGCAAAGCCGTGTAAGAACCGAGGGTGACGATGAACGGAGGCAAACCTAAATAGGCAATTAGCGAGCCGTTAAGCAATCCCAAAAATATTCCCGCTATTAACGCAGCCGGTACGGCAAACCAACCAAGACCTGGAACTAAGGAAACCAGCACCCCGACAACTGCCGTCACGCCCAAAATTGACCCGACAGAAAGGTCAATTCCGCCAGTCAAAATCACAAAAGTCATGCCGGTAGCTAGGACAATATTAATCGATGCTTGCCGGATGACATTGATCAAATTTCCAACTGAAAGAAAGTTGGGCGTTACCAGGGAAAAAATTATACAGATGCCAACCAAAATCGGCAGGATACCGGCCACTTGGATGAAGTTTTTCCAAGCTTGAGCTTTACTGGCTTTTTGGCGATCGCTTGATTGATTTCTGGTGCTTTTTACTTCTGTTTGACTCATGATTTTTTTACCTCTGTTGCCCCGGTGGCATAAGCCATAATGTTCTCTTGCGTAATTGCTTCCCCAGTCGATCCGCCTACTTCACCGACGAGGCTTCCTGCTCGCATCACTAAGACGCGATCGCTCATTCCCACAATTTCCGGCAACTCGCTGGAAATCATTAAAATACCTACACCCTTGGCTGCCAAATCGCTAATAATTCGATAAATTTCGCTTTTTGCGCCAATGTCCACACCTCGCGTTGGTTCATCTAGCAAAAGTACCTTTGGGTTGATAGCCAACCAACGCGCTAGCAGCAACTTCTGCTGATTCCCCCCAGAAAGATCCATTGCCCTGATGCTCGGACTTGCAAGGCGAATCTGCAAATTATTAATAGCATCATTGACAATTTTTAACAGAAAATTTGAGTTAATAATGCCAGCTTTTGCTTCTCGATCTAGGACATTCATGGTGATATTTTCACCCGAACTTGCCTCCAAAAATAGTCCGAGAGCCTTGCGATCTTCTGGCACGTAAGCAATTCCGGCGGCCATTGCTTCATTGGGTGTCGAGACATTGAGATGACGATTTTCGAGTTTGATTTCACCGCTTGTCTTTCGATCTGCACCAAAAATCAGGCGGGCAAGTTCTGTTCTGCCGGCGCCAACTAAACCAGCTAAACCCAGAATTTCGCCTGCATGAAGTTGGAAAGTAGCAAGCTTTACTTTGCGGCCGTCGCTTAAATTTGTTACCTCAAGAACAACTGCACCCGGTGTTGTTTGATGCTTGTGTTCGTACAAATCCTGTAAAGAACGACCCACCATCATTTCCACCAGGCGATTAGCAGAAATTTCGTGCTTTTCAAGAGAGCCAATATACCCGCCATCTCGGATCACGCTCACGCGATCAGCAAGGGCATAAATCTCTTCCATCCGGTGGCTGATATAAATAATAGCAATGCCCTCATTCCGCAAGCGGCGAACCACTTCAAAAAGCTTATCTGTTTCGCGGTCTGAAAGCGCGGCCGTCGGCTCGTCCATCACTAAAATTCGGCTTTTATCTTTGAGCGCCCTAGCTATTTCCACTTGCTGCTGTTCGGCAATTGAAAGTGTGGAAACCAGGTCTCCAGCATCAAAACTTGCGTCGAGGTTTGTTAATACCTCAGCGGCTCTACGCCGCATTTCATCTTGGTCTAAAAATGTACCTCCTTTCTTCAGCTCGCTGCCCATAAAAATGTTTTCAGCAACTGTCAGATTGGGGGCGAGATTGAGTTCTTGATAAATAATCGCTATCCCTAAATTTCTGGCTTGACCGGGGTCTGTCATCTTAACAGCTTGACCGTCAATTCTGATTTCGCCTGCATCGGCTATGTAGGCTCCCGCCAGAATTTTCATCAGCGTACTTTTGCCCGCACCGTTTTCCCCCATGAGGGCGTGGACTTCGCCTGGGTAAACGGTGATATTTACATCGTGCAAAGCTGTAAAACCATGAAAGGTTTTTGTAATACCTTGCATTTCGAGTACGGGCTTAGTTTTAATTGAATTTTGAGTGCTATTTACCATTGTAAATTTGGTGTAGGAGGATGTCACTTGCCATTGAGGCCAACTTTCCACGCTCTTTCCCGCAGTCCGGCAGGGGTTGAAACCCCTGCCTCAAAGCTAAAGTCCTCTGAAGAGGACTAATAGACATCTCCCATAATTCTTGTGGAACAGGCAAGATACCTGTTCTTGACAGGCTTTTTGGGAGAGATCTAATGAGTTTGAAAAGTCTTCTTCTGAGTCCTCTTCAGAGGACTTTAGCTATTAGCCAGGGACTTCAGTCCCTGGCGGACTGGCGGACTGACAGCTTAACTTGACACGAAGAAGGTCACTCGCTTGTCCAGCCTTTATGTCGATCGACGTTTTCGCGAGTAATCAGCGCGACTGGAATCAGAATATTTGGATTGGCTGGCTTTTTTCCCTTGAGAATGTCGTTCCCGACTTCAACGGCTTTGGCTGCCATGCGAAATGGATCTTGAGCTGCTGTAGCCACAAATAAACTGTTGTTCTGCTTGAGTGCATCTAAAGCTTCAGGTGCACCATCGACTCCAACAATAAAGAACTCGCTTCTTTGTGCTTGTTTGGCTGCTAATTCTGCACCAATGGCACAGGGGTCATTAATTGCAAAAACAGCATCAATTTTCGGGAAGGAAGTAAGCAAATCGCTCATCACTCTTAACCCGCCATCGCGGCTGCCTTCAGCGTTCTGATCTTTGGAAAGAACCTTGAGGTTGGGATATTTGGAGAAGACACTTTGGCAACCCTGAACTCGCTCGACGACTGAAGCGACGGGAGGCCCGTTGATAATAACCACGCTGCCTTTTCCTTGCAAGCGATCGGCTATATATTGACAGCTTACTTCGCCAGCTTGCACGTTATTTGAAGTAACTGTGGCATCAACGCCTCCCTCGGCGGCGGTATCAACTGCAATTATAGGAATTCCGGCTTGCTTGGCTTTTTCGACAGCGGGTGCAATACCTTTGGTGTCAGCAGCATTGAGTACAATCATGCTGACATTAGAGGCAATAAAGTTTTCGATTTGATTAAATTGCTGATTTAAATCGTCGCCGCTGGAAACGAGAGTTGTCCTCACGTTTGCACCGCCGATTTTCTTGGCTGCGGCCTCAGCGCCCTTGCCAACTTGTACGAAGAATGGATTACCGAGGTCACGGACTGCTACAGCAACTGATGAAAGTTCTGAGTTGCTTGGTTGTGTGCCGTTTTGAGCTTTCTGGGAAGCTGCGGTGCAACTTGCCAGAGTGCTGCTGAGTAGACTAAAAAGACTGAGTGCGATCGTTACTCGTTTCACCTCAAACTCCAATGAATTCTCGTTTTGAGAGAGTCACTCGTAAATATGACGTTGCCAACCTAACATTAGCTTTGGTCAGGTTTAAGCTCGAATACTTAATGTTTTAGGGGTCTGCTTTTCTTCGTACATTATTGTACGATACCTTGTTTTTTTTCTGCTCGTAAAACTTTCTGGCTCGGCTCGTTAGACTGCTTTTGGAAACAGAAAAGATACGAATATCCAGTATCGCTCCTCCCTGCTCCAGAAATCAACGATGCTTGAATTTTTTAAATGCTTTATGAGCATTGAAATTTTTCCCTTGTGAGAAAATTTTAGGAGAATATTTTCAACAAAATATTTCAGAAATTGCTTTTAAAACCTGGTCGAGTCATATTGAATTTAACTCTCTATGTTTGCTGATGATAACAGTTAAAAACAGCCTCGCTATCTATCTTTGGATAGACCATACTTTTACCAAAAACTAAAGATGCGATCGCCTATATCGACACCGATCTGCTAATCCTCGGTCTGGTCGGACGCGCCGCGCCAACTCAATAAATCTTAAATTTTGCTTGGGGTAGGATATTGTAAAAAATCATTAAGTTTACCGTTAATAACGGTATCTCATAGTAAACTGAAAGCAAAGCTTCGCGCTCACCCATGCAGCCCGTTAAAAAGCCCTAGTTAGAAAGCCGATCGTCCCTCAAAACCAACGGTGAGAGTAGGGGAGTCAAATATTTGCCTGTAAAACCTGCAACTACAGTCATCTTGACATGGTTTAAAAGCTCTGGACAATGGCGATCGCCGGGATTGGCAAAATCACTATAGCAATCCTTGCAGGAGTCGTAAATTTTTTACCCCACCCCAACCCTCCCCTTAGTAAGGGGAGGGAGTAAGAAATTCACAGATGATTTAGGATTGCTATATACTGCAATAATTGTCTGCGCTGTCAATGCCTAAATCTGAGATGCGATCGCCAAATTACCTATTCTGTTTCCTAGAAATATTTGCCAGCGAAGGCGGTATTCAATCCTACGTTAAAGACATTCTCAAAGCTTACCTGTCCATAAGCGCAAGGACAAACTCGCCGCCTCAAGCTGAAGTTTTGCTGCTGCGAGATTCCGAAGACTGCAACAATGCTTACGAGTCAAAAAATCTGAAATTTTATTATCTCAAAACCGAGAATCTCGGGTTTGGTCGTCTTAATTTTGCTACAGTATTACTAACTCGATTGCTGCAAAAACGACCGCAGCGGGTTTTTTGCGGTCACATAAAACTTGCACCGCTAATTCAAATTCTGTGCCAGCCGCTGGGAATTCCCTACACAATTTTAACTTACGGCAAGGAAGTTTGGGAACCGCTTGCTCCCAAATATAAAATAGCAATGAGCAAAGCTGACAGTATTTGGACTATTAGCAGGTACACGCGCGATTCCCTACGGGATAGCTTCGCCGCGCGTACTTGCGAAATTAACAACTTAAATCCCGAAAAATTCCAAATAGTGCCTTGTACGGTAGATGAAAATATATTTACGAATGGGCCGAAGCCACAGGATTTATTAGAGCAGTACAATTTAGTTGGTGCTAAAATATTGATGACTGTAGCCAGATTGCGATCGACGGATATTTACAAAGGCGTCGATGTCACAATTCAAGCTTTGCCGCAAATAGCCAAAACTTTTCCCAATGTGAAATACTTAGTTATTGGACGCGGAGACGATCGATCTAGATTAGTCAAACTTGCGGAAGATTTGGGAATTGCCGAAAGAGTAATATTTGCGGGTTTTGTACCAACAGAAAATTTAGCAGCACATTACCAGTTGGCAGATGCTTATGTAATGCCCTCCCAGGAAGGCTTCGGTATAGTTTATTTGGAAGCGCTGGCTTGCGGAGTACCCGTACTCGCGGGAGACGCAGACGGGTCGGCAGATCCGCTGCAAGATGGTAAACTGGGATGGCGAGTTCCCCACCGAGATTCAGAAGCAGTAGCGGTTGCTTGTGTGGAAATGCTGCGAGGGGAAGATAAAAGGTGCGATCGCCATTGGTTGAGGGAACAAACCCTCGCAAGATTTAGTTTTGAATCCCTTTGTCAATCCTTACTAGGAATTTTTCAACCCTCTGACTCAGATAAGCTTATGCCGTAGAGAGCGGTTTCTGGGTGTACAATGGGAAAATTAACTCGATCGACCGCCGGAATTTCTGAGTAGGATAGAGTTATGCCTACCTGCAAAGACACCCAAGGAGACCACAGTGAACCAAGGCACCCCCAAAATATCTTTCAAGCTACCCCGTATTAGTAATTGGCTGATACTGCTGGGCATCGCGTATTTGTTGGTGTCTATTGGTTTGGGTTGGATAGTTAAATCAGTGTTGATTTTAGTAGCTTTTTTGGTGCTGACGCCTGTGGTCGCATTTTTCGCGCTTCAGTTGTGGCTGAAAAGCAATTTAATTACGGACAATTGTCCCGTTTGTCAATACGAATTTACAGCTTTAAATCAAACTCAGCTTCAGTGTGCCAACTGCGGCGAACCTCTGAAAATAGAGGAAGGTCATTTTAGTCGCTTGACACCGCCCGGTACGATCGATGTTACCGCAGTTGAAGTATCATCGGTTCAACAGTTAGAAGATTAACCATTGGGAATTGGGAATTGGGAATTGGGCATGAGTTAGTTGTTGCTTATTATTTGTTTGTTGTTATTTGCTATTTGTTACTTGTTGGTTCTAATAACCAATTCTCCATGCCCGATGCCCAATGCGCGATGCCCGATGCCCGATGCCCAAAATTACTTTTCTAGACGCACTGCGTACCACTGCAAAAATTTTCCAGGCCCCACATCTAATTCACAATAAGTATCAATCAAATACTTGGCTTGAGCTTCCACGCCCGATATTTTATGCACGTCCTGCGGCAAATCTTCGTGTTTCTCGGTTAAGACGGCTTTCAGCTTTTCTAACAGTTCCGCCGCAGTCAAAAACTGCTCTGGCTGGTTTGTTTCTAACACCACAAAAGTGTCTTCGTCATACAGTGACATAGTTTCAAAGGTTGAGGTTAATTATTTCTAAAGTTTCGTACACTTAAGCGATCGAAAGTATAAACTCTTAATTACAATTTTTCAGCCCCGGCTCGATCGTGTTACAATAGTACAACATCAGAATTCCTAGCGGATTACCGTTATTAACTTACTTGTTAACTTAGTTGTTAACCGAGTTGTCAACAGATCCGACACAGCATTTCTGAGGAGATTTGTCAAGTGCAAATTTGTCAAGTGTCAAATTGTCAAGAAATATTCGATCGGCTGTATCTAATTATAACTGGCACTATACATTCCCATGATCACATCTTCCACTTCAACCCCAGTTGCGCGCAAACCCTCTAAATCAGAAGGTCTCAAAGAACGCAGCAACTATTTACGAGAACCCGTTGCGACTGAATTGTTACAAGAAACTACCCACTTCACCGAAGAGGGGATTCAGATTCTCAAATTTCACGGCTCGTACCAGCAAGACAACCGCGACAATCGAGTTAAAGGACAAGAAAAAGACTATCAGTTCATGCTCCGCACCCGCAATCCCGGCGGGTTCACTCCGCCGCAATTATACCTAGCCTTAGACAAGCTATCTGAAGAATACGGCAACCACACGCTCCGCGTCACAACGCGCCAAGGTTTCCAACTGCACGGCGTGTTGAAAAAAAATCTTAAAGTAGTGTTTTCCTCAATTATTAAAAATATGGGGTCAACCTTGGGAGCTTGCGGCGACTTGAACCGCAACGTCATGGCACCGCCAGCACCATACAAAAATCGCCCAGAATACCAGTATGCGCTGCAATACGCCAACAATGTCGCCGATTTGCTGACACCGCAAACCGGTGCTTATTACGAAATTTGGTTGGACGGCGAAAAAGCTGTTTCAGCCGAGGAAGACCCCGCAGTCAAGGCCGCGAGACAGAAAAACGGCAACGGCACAATCTTTAGCGACGACAAAGAAGAACCGATTTACGGCAGCCATTATATGCCGCGCAAGTTCAAGTGTTCCGTTACCGTGCCGGGAGACAATTCAATTGACTTGTACTCTCAGGATTTGAGCTTGGTGGTAATTACCAATGAAGCTGGCGAGTTGCAAGGTTTTGACGTGTTTGCTGGCGGCGGTTTGGGCCGTACTCACAACAAAGAAGAGACTTTTGCGCGGGTTGCGGATGAGATTTGCTATGTGGCCAAGGACGATGTTTACGATTTGGTCAAGGCAATTGTAGCAACCCAGAGAGATTACGGCGATCGCACAGACAGACGGCACGCGCGGCTGAAGTACCTGATTAACGACAAAGGCGTACAGTGGTTCCGCGAAAAAGTAGCAGAATATTTTGGCAAGCCGCTAGAAGCCTTTAAACCGCTGCCTGAGTGGAAGTATTTGGATTTCTTGGGCTGGCACGAACAAGGAGACGGCAAGCTGTTTGTCGGCATTTCTGTGGATAATGGCCGGATCAAGGATGAAGGTTCATTTCAGCTAAAAACTGCTTTGCGGGAAATTGTGCAGAAGTACAACTTGCCGATACTGGCGACGCCACACCAAAACGTTCTGATTTACGATGTTTCGCCGGATGTTAAAGAAGAAATTCAGGGAATACTCGATCGATGCGGCATTCAGCGAGAAACTGATCTCGACCCATTGGTGCGCTATGGGATGGCTTGTCCAGCAATGCCGACTTGCGGGTTAGCGATTACCGAGTCTGAGCGCGTGATTCCCAGCATTTTAGAGCGAATTCGCGCACTTTTGACCAAAGTTGGCTTGGCAGACGAGCATTTTGTGGTGCGGATGACGGGTTGCCCAAATGGATGCGCCCGCCCTTATATGGCAGAATTGGGGTTTGTCGGGAGTTCCCCGGAATCCTACCAGATTTGGCTGGGCGGTTCTCCCGACCAAACGCGGCTGGCAAAACCCATTGAGGAAAAGCTGCACGTCAAGGATTTTGAAGCTTTTCTGGAGCCAATTTTTGTTTATTTCAAGCAAAAACGGCAACTGAGCGAGAGTTTTGGCAATTTTTGCGATCGCGTCGGGTTAGAATCTATCCGTCAATTTGTAACCAACTACCAATCTGCTGACTCGATGACAACTGAGATTAATGAATTAGAAGTTACGTCTAGTAACGACGATGCAAATGAGACTGCCACTGCTGGCGGTGGCAAAGTCCGCCGTCGAATTAGCGTCCGCGATGAAATCTACAACGAGCTCAAGGAAGAAGCAGCCCGTCAGGGCAAGCCAATCACGCAGCTAGCTACAGAAGCCATTTCCACTTATTTAAAGAAGATTAAGGAGGAAGGATAAGCCGATTTTCGATAGTATTCAATAGACTTCTGGCAAAAGTAATATAAAGGCAGAGCATTTGCAGAAAAAAACTTGAATTTGTAAAATAATTCCGGTTGTAGATGCTTTGCCTTTATAGTTTTTTGAACAATTGAAACCCCGCCTGCCTATCTCCTCTCATTCTCTCTTCCTCTGCGTTCTCTGCGTTCTCTGCGGTTAAATAAAAAAAATCTCTAATAGAAAACGAACAATCCCCAATTCAATGCCTCAACTACAAAGATTAGCAGTTACAGCAGCTCAAATTTGCGATCGCCAAATCGACCTAACTAGAGAACAGCAGCATTATTTAAATCGAGTGCTACGTTTGCAAGCGGGCGATCGATTTATTGCGATGGACGGGCGAGGGCATTGGTGGTTAGCAGTCCTAGAAGTACGGGAAACCGGGTTATTTGCCTCGATAGCAGAGGAGATTGCTGTGAACAGGGAGCTACCCGTTGAAGTAACTTTGATGGCGGCATTGCCCAAGGGAAACGGCTTTGACGAGGTTGTGAGGCAGGCGACGGAGTTGGGTGTGGCAAGTATTGTGCCGGTAACGAGCGATCGAACTTTGCTCAAACCAAGCGATCAAAAAGTCGATCGGTGGAGAAGAATTGCTGCGGAGGCGGCGGAACAGTCGGAACGTCAACTTGTGCCGACGATTTTAGATCCTATTTCGTTTGATTTTGCTGTGAAAAATTGCGGTCAAAAATATCGATATATCTGTGTGGCTCGCGGGGAGAATCGGCATTTGTGGGATTGTTTGTTGGGTAATTTAGAACCCCCCCAGCCCCCCTTGGTAAGGGGGGAGCAAGAATTAGAACCCCATTTTGTAGGGGCGGTGCCCCCGTGCCCGCCCCCTGGGGGAGAATTATCGATTGTCATAGCTATTGGCCCGGAGGGTGGATGGACTGAGGGTGAGGTGGAAAGGGCGATCGAATTGGGTTTTGAAGCTGTTTCTTTGGGGAGTAGAATTCTGAGAGCGGTGACAGCTCCGATTGTGGCTTTGTCTTTAGTTGGCGCGGCCTTTGAGAAGTGCTAATATCCACCAAGCCGATCGGAGACTGGATGGGTTTGGCGATCGCAGCTAAAATGTAAATAGATAATTATCATAGGAGTAATATGTTACAGTCAGTAGAGGGGATATACCGAAATGGCAAAATTGAGTTATTGGAAATGCCTGCCGACATAGAAGAAGCGCAAGTTATTGTTACTTTTATGCCAAAATTAGGGTTAGTAAACTTGCAATCTCGCGGTATCAACCAGGAACAAGCCGCCGATTTACGGGTTCGGTTGAGTAGATTTGCTCCTGATTGGGAACTACCGGAGATGGATGCTTACGATGCCTTATAGTCGCGGTGATGTGGTTTTGGTTTTGTTTCCCAGCTCGGATTTGCGTACTGCGAAACGCCGTCCAGCTTTGATAGTTCAAGCTAATAATCTGGGGACTGGTTTAGGGCAAACAATTACGGCAATGATTACTAGCAACTTAGCCCGTTCAGGACACCCAAGCCGGGTTTTTGTTTCCCTAGCAACACCGGAAGGGCAGCAAACGGGATTGCTAGCTGACTCGGTAATTATGACAGACAATCTTGTGACGCTTCTAGAAGTTGAAATCGATCGCAAAATTGGTATTTTGTCGGATATGGTGGCAGTGGATGCAGCACTCAAGCACACTTTTGGAATCTGATAAAAAAAGGCGTTTTAATTCAGTAAATATAAAAAAACACTTAAATTAATCAAATCAACTCTGTCTCGTGTTAAGAGGAATTATCAGATAAATGGGTTGAGGAGGAATGAAAATAGAGTTGAGGAAAGGTCGATCGCTCTTTTGGTCGATTCCCTACGGGATAGCTTCGCTTCACGCACTTTTGGCAATTTTCGGTACAACATCAGTTTCTGCACAATCTCCGAGCTTTCCCATTGCTCAACAGATTAATTGCGATCGCCCGCAAGGAGATGTGCAAGTCAGAGCTTGTATTCGGTTGAATTACGAAGCCTCGGATCAACGACTTAACGAGATTTACAAACAACTGATTTCCCAATTGAGCGGCGAAGAGCGGGCGCTACTTTCCGAAGCACAATTAGGGTGGATTCAGTTAAGAGATAAAACCTGTGAATTTGAAGTTTATAAAAATCGTGGCGGTACGGGTTATCGAGGTTTCCTCAATGAATGTTTGGATCGCATGACGAAACAGCGCACTGCGGAATTAGAAAAGTATTTAAAACAGAGATAGAATAGGAAGTACAGCGTACAATACCTGACAACAATAAATAGAAACAAGTATTTATGAAAACCCGATCGCCCTTCACCCTCACCCTCACCATCATCTCAGCAATTGTCACCACCACCGTCCCAGCAGTTTTCGCCCAGCAACAGCCATCAGCCAACGAAATATACATCGATAAAAATTGTAACCGTAACCAGCAACTAGCACAACTTGAAAGATTCACTATCTTTAGCAGAAACGAATTTACAACTAACGGTCAAAACTATTGGTTCTACGCCGCCCGCTATCTAGATGGATCCGTGCTTTTCTGTACCTCACAACCCAACTTCAACCAACCTAAACCTCTAACAGCAAAACAAATACAATCCCAATTTATTGACAAAATAGTCCGAGACCCCAACAACAAAACAGCCTTTATCATCGCAGTCAGAAACGGAAATGGCCCTGGTGCAACAACCACAAATTACCGCTTAGATTTGAGCAATGTCGATCGACCAAAAGTCACCTCTCTCTCTCCCTCCTAGAGCGCCGAGAAACCTTAAAAGAAGGCGAATCCCGCGAACACGCCTTCCAAGGACGCGCAGGTCAATCTATGACGATCGACCTCAAAAGCAGAGCATTCGACCACAACATAACACTGTTCGACACCAGCGGCAAAAATATTGCCCAAAAAACAGGCAACTCCCAGAATCGCCGAGAGTCTCAACTCACCGTAAAATTGCCTAGTAACGGCACTTATAAAATAGTTGTTAAAGGAGGCGATCGCACAAGCAAAGGTACTTACACATTAAGCGTTAATTCCAATCAGCTTTAACTCAATTTAAACCAAGTGCTAAGCAAACTCAAAAACAGGTGTTTCAATCACCCTAATAGGCTTTCTCTCTTCCCAAATCATCTTCTGCAACTGTTCTACAGTTTCAGGTGAAAAAAAGCGCTCTCCCGTTTCCACACACACTCTAGCAGGAACATTTTCAATGATAATAAACTTACCATTGATTTCAAGGGTATAACTTACTTTTTCTTCCACCATTGTTTCTAGCCAAATATCATTGTTCATTTTGATTTATCCTTAACTTAAAATTACTCCAGATTTTCGGTTCTGGTTCGTATAAAGTAATGATTTTTACCAAAGGACGAGATGGATAACTGCACTGAACGTGCAAAGGTCTATTGCCAATGGTCAAACCGAAAATCAAACAGCTTGGGCCATATTTGTCATCGGGATACTCTTCGATAACTTCACCGGCCATTATTGCTTCCCGGAGTTCTTGTACTCTGATACGGCGAACTATGCTTTGGTTTACTGCGTGTTGTGAAAGCTCAAAATCATTTTTGACAATTTTGACACGTATTTTTTCAATGATTGTCATAGTTTCATATCATATAAGCTGTCGCGCCTTTAAATTGCATATTCAGGGCGGGCGGGACGCTAGGGCCCCTACTCCCCACAAGAGTTAGATTGTTTTTTGACAGACAATTTAAATGCCGCAACAGCTTAGCCATCCTAAATCATTTGTAAATTTCTTACTCCCTCCCCTTGATAAGGGGAGGGTTGGGGTGGGGTCAAAAATTTACGACTCCTGCAAGGATTGCTATATCTATAAGTTAACACAACAGCAAAATTTTTTAACCAGTGGCGAAACCACCCAAACATCAGCCAAGATAGAAACAACGCCATTCCCCCAATCGCCATGACAGACATCAACCAAATAGTCGCCGCCCTCGATGGTAAAGAATACAAACAAGCTGCCCAACTCATCAAAAAACTACAAAAAGACTCCCCCGAAAATCCGTGGGTACAATACTATATTGCCCGCTACTACGAACTCACCAACAAGCTCGAAAAAGCCCAAACAACCTACAAACAAATACTCCGCGACATCACCAACCCCAAAATCCTCTCCCAGACCCGCCAAGCTATTCAACGGATTGAAACCGCACAACAAAACCTCCGCCAACAAGCCATAGAAACTGCTAAAAACGACCCCAGCAACCTCGAACCCGGACTCCTCATCCTCGAACCCGTGAGTCCCGAAAACAAAGCCGCAGCCGTACAAAATATCAGCAGAATATTTAAAATCGACGCCTACACAACCCGGATGCAAATCCAAAGCCGCGGCTGGAGACTCTACAAAACTGGCCCCATCGCCGAACTCCGAATTTATGGTCAAGAACTCCTCAACGCCGGCATTCCCGTATTTTGGGCAACCTTAAGCGATATTCAAAAAATCCAAATCTTCCGAGTGCAACACTTCCAGTCTCTCTCTTCTCCAGCCGTTGTTTGCAAAGATAAACTCTCACGACTCGGTGCGATCGAATTTAGCTGGTCAGAAGTTACCCAAAGAGTAGAAGGCTTGTTGCCGATGTTCATCGAAGTCATGGACTACTCGCCCAACCGAAGAAAGGATCAATTTCGCCACAGAGAAATCCGGCAAGATTACGCTCAAATCTGTGACTTACACATTCCCAGCAGAAACTGCATTCTGCGAATTTGCGACCAAAGTTACGAATTTCAACAAGGAGTTGACTTCACCAAAGCTTCTGCCGATATCCCCACTTCACCGAACCCGAAAAACAAAACATCGACAGTCAAAAACTCTCAACAACTTCCTCAAAGTACCACCAGAATTAACTGGAATAACTTATTGGAAATATTCGATCGCCAGCTTGACGTTACAGTTTGGTCAGAATTTACGCCCTTTGCCGAGACAGTGCTCGATTACACTAATATGTTGAGCAAGATCGAATCTCATATAGAAGTCGAGCGCAAATCAGAAACTCCTTGGGACTCAGCTTTTCAGCTATACAGCGGATTAGCCTTCCTCAGAAACCCAGAAAATAGGGAATAGAACAAATAGTTAAAATTAAAAATGAGCAATCCCATTTTTAAATTGTTAACGCCAGCATTGGGAATTATCCAATGCCCAATTCCCTATTATCAATTCCCAATTTCCTACTTCGTTTTCACCTGACGAGCCATTTCCCGGAAATTGTTCATGCTGGGGCCAGGGCTCCGACGACTTCCAGTTGGTGTCGGCATTAAATTATTAGGAGCAAAAGTCCGATTCGGTTCAGCTTGACTCGGCACTTTGCCGTTAGTTGCTGCAACCGCAGGTACCTTCGCAGGTTCGGGAGTATTAGCAGGAACGCTAGCAACTGGTTCCTTGTCTTTCTTAGACTTTTTCTCTACCTTAGCCTTCTTAGCCGGTTCAGACTTCTCAGACTTCTCAGACTTAACAGGCTCAACTTTTGCCGGTGCGATCGCAACAGGCTCAGCCTTCGCAGGCGCAACTTTTGCTGGTTCCTTCCCTCCCGATTCACCCAAATCTAGGAAATATTCAGACTTTTTCAAGCCCAATAGTCTGCCGAAAAAGCCGAAAATACCGCCGAAGAAATTTTTGATAAAACCAAACATTAGACTTACTCCTTTTGTTCTTTTAGAGAAATTTTTACAAGCTTGTCAACAAAATTAGACTACGAGGTAAGGCAACTTTTGTCTACATTTCTTAATCAAAATTTACATTTTGCTGTATCTAAGCTACCTCATCAAAGCAAATTACTAAGTATAAATACCAGGCTGCTTTGCACTTATTTACAAGTATCTCAGAATTTGTTAGGGATTCCCACTAATGGTCGATCGTACCTCGATCCGATTCGCTAGCTGTCCTAGTACGGGTAAAACTCCCTAGGGGAGTGATTTATGCTGTAATTAGCAAGCAATTTTCTTTTCAAATGAACAGTTCGCTCGATCGCAATCCCGTCATCCTGATACACGGCATCTGGGACACAAAGATGATTTTCAGCAAAATGTCCGCCCGCCTCACCCAACTCGGATGGTCAGTCCACAGCCTCAACCTCACCCCCAACGACGGTAGCCTCAGCCTCGACTTACTCGCCAAGCAACTCGCAGACTACATCTCTGAAACCTTCGATCCAGAACAATCTTTAGACATAGTAGGCTACAGCATGGGCGGCATCGTCAGCCGCTACTACGTCCAGCGACTCGGAGGAATCAACCGCGTACAGCGTTTCATCACCCTCTCTTCCCCCCACCACGGCACCCTCACCGCCTATTCCCTACGCCTACCAGGATACCTGGATATGCGCCCCGATAGTGGCTTGCTGCGCGATTTGAATCAAGATGTGACAATGCTCAAACGCATAAACTTTACATCAATGTGGACGCCATTTGACATAATGATTGTACCGGCGAACAGCTCCCAAATGCCAGTAGGTAAAGAAGTTAAAGTCAACGTTTTGCTGCACCGCCAAATGGTGACAGAACCCCTAAGTATTAACGCAATAGTTGAAGAACTCAAAGCACCTATAGAAAATAAAATTCCCACTTAAAAATGAATAGCAATTTCAGCCGCAACCCAGTCTTGCTAATTCACGGAATCTTCCGAAAATCGGGAATTTTTCACAAAATGTCTGCCTACCTGACCCAACTGGGATGGTCAGTCTACACCCTCAATCTTTCGCCCCATTGGGGCAACGCCAGCATAGACGAATTAGCCCAACAAATAGCAGATTATATAGACAAAACCTTTGCGCCTGAACAGCATTTAGATATAGTAGGATTGAGCATGGGCGGCTTAGTAACTCGCTACTACCTGCAAAGGTTAGGCGGCATTAACAGAGTGCAGCGCTTTATTGCCATATCTTCTCCTCACAGCGGTACTTGGATGGCTTACACTCTCTGGGGAAAAGGCTGCATCCAAATGCGTCCCGGCAGTGCTTTTCTAGAAGATTTAAATCGAGATACTGCTTTGTTGGAAAAGCTCAATTTTACTTCGATTTGGACAGATTGGGATTTCATCATCGTACCCGCTTCTAGTTCCCAAATATCGGCGGCCAAAGAAGTAAAATTGTCGGTTTTTGCCCATGCCATGATGGCGAGGCATTCCAGCAGTTTAAAAGCGGTCGCTGAAGCACTGTCAGAACCATTGAAAGTTCCTGATTAACCGTTTGATTCATTCTTGTATAATGTCAAATTTTTTAGGGCGGGTTTCACCTACAATAATTGCTTAAAACTGAGATATTGCACCATTCTCAATTACTTGTTTAGGAACAGGCAAGATGCCTGTTCCACAAGAGATGAATTTTATTGTGGAACAGGCAAGATGCCTGTTCTTGACAATGGTGCAAGATGTGAGTTAAAACCAACAATGTTGTAAACCCGCCCCCACGAACACGGCAAATCGCTACCCGACTAGATATCAAACAGCATCCCCGACTTCAGCGTATTCGCTGCGGCCAAAAATTGCTTCAGCTTCACAATAATACTTGAACTCAAGTATATTGTGGAAAGGGTCTTCTAAGAAGAAAGTACGGTGTTCTGTAGGCAAACCGACAAATCGCCGTCTCGGTTCTTGATAGAAATTTAAGTTGTTTTGCTGGGCTTTTTCTAGCAACCCTTCCCAGTCAGCTTCGGAAGTAAAAATTAACCCAAAATGCCGGGGATAGATGCCTCGCTGAGGCGTCAAAGGTTCGCGGCTGACGTGGGCGACAATTTGATGGCCGCACAAGCCCATAATCGCAGAATTAGGCGATTCGCGACCTAGTTCGCAGCCGAGCCCGTCTACATAGAACGCTTTTGTTTGGGCAATATCGGTCACGGGGAAGGCAAGATGAAATAAGACTTGGTTCATGGAGGTGCTAAATGCAGAATTCAGAATTGTTCTTTAATTATTTATCTTGGTCTAATCCTTGGTTGGTGGCGATCGCCCTAAATACATTTTTACTCACGATCGCCACCATTGCTCCTAAAAAATTGCTCACTCCCGCAGGCCAATTTCACGGCTGGGCGCTGGGCGTCCTCATCTGGGGCTGTTTAGGATGGCGAGGCTATGCTGTGGTGATGTTTTACTTTCTTGTCGGATCGGGAGTTACCCGCATCGGCAAAGCCCAAAAAGAAGCAGAAGGCATAGCCGAAAAGCGTTCAGGCGCCAGAGGCCCAGAAAATGTCTGGGGTTCGGCTTTAACCGCTACTCTTTGCGCTTTGGGAGTTTTGGCATTATCTATTTTGGGAGATACAGGAAAGATGTCTGTTTTAGCACAGACAGGCAAGATGTCTGTTTTAGCAGAGACAGGCAAGATGCCTGTGCCACAAGATGCTATTTCCCTGTTATTGCTGGGTTACGCGGCGAGTTTTTGCACCAAACTTTCCGATACCTGCGCCAGCGAAATCGGCAAAGCTTACGGGAAGCGGACTTTTTTGATTACCAGCTTGCAACCTGTACCCAGGGGTACGGAAGGGGCAGTAAGTTTGGAAGGAACGATCGCAGGTATTGTCGGATCAATTTTGATTGCGCTTTTGAGTTGGGCCGTCGGTTTAATTGACTTGACAGGAATTGTTTTTTGTGTTATGGCAGCTTTTATTGCCACTAACATCGAGAGCGTGATTGGGGCGACGGTGCAATCAAAGTTTGAGTGGCTGACGAACGAGGTGGTAAATTTTTTCAATACCCTGATAGGAGCGATCGCAGCGATTATTTTAGCGGCGACCTGGAGAGCTTTTTTAACTTAGGAATGAGAATTAAATAACTTCCACTCTTGAAAGTGGGATGGGCGTCCCGCCCGTCCAAAAAGGACGGGCGG